>NZ_JUMS01000041.1:0-6259 GCF_001059415.1 Enterobacter sp. 940_PEND | reverse complement strand
TGTGGGGTCTCCCCATGCGAGAGTAGGGAACTGCCAGGCATCAAATAAGTGAAGAGGCCATCCGTAAGGATGGCCTTTTTGCGTTTATACGCTGCACAAACTAATCCCCCAACGCCCTGCTTATACGGTAAACTACCTGCGTTTTTGCATCAGGATAGCGTCTATGAACCACTCCCTTAAGCCCTGGAATACCTTTGGCATTCAACGCAATGCTAAACAAATTGTTCGTGCCGATAATGCACAGCAACTGCTGGATGCATGGCAAAGCGCAACAGAAAATAACGAACCCGTACTAATTCTGGGCGAAGGAAGTAATGTCCTGTTTCTCGATGATTTTTCGGGAACGGTAATCGTTAACCGCATCATGGGGATTGATGTTGAAGAGCGTGCCGATAGCTGGCACCTGCACGTGGGGGCCGGTGAAAACTGGCATCATCTGGTGCAATTCACCCTCGAAAAAGGGATGCCGGGCCTGGAAAACCTTGCGCTTATTCCAGGCTGCGCCGGATCGTCACCAATTCAAAACATCGGTGCCTACGGCATCGAACTGAAACATGTCTGCGAATATGTCGACTGCATCGAACTGGCGACCGGAACGGCTAAACGTTTAACGGCGGAACAGTGCCAGTTTGGCTATCGTGACAGTATCTTCAAACATGAATATCAGGATCGCTACGTGATTGTCGCCGTGGGTCTGTGCCTGTCGAAGAACTGGCAGCCCGTGTTGACCTACGGGGATTTAACGCGTCTCGATCCGGCTACCGTAACCGCCCGCGACGTTTTTGATTCCGTTTGCCATATGCGGATGACCAAACTTCCCGATCCAAAAGTAAACGGAAACGCTGGAAGCTTCTTCAAAAACCCGGTTATCAGCAGCGAAAATGCAAAAGTCTTTCTTGAAGGATGGCCAGCCGCGCCACATTACCCTCAGGCGGATGGCAGCGTGAAGCTTGCCGCGGGATGGCTTATCGATCAATGCCAGCTTAAAGGCACTTCAGTAGGCGGTGCTGCTGTTCACCAGCAGCAGGCTCTGGTGCTGATTAATCAACGCGATGCGACCAGCGATGATGTTGTACAGCTGGCTCATTATGTTCGTCAGCGTGTGGGCGAAAAATTTAACGTCTGGCTGGAGCCAGAAGTTCGCTTCATTGGCTGCACAGGTGAAGTTAATGCCGTGGAGACTATCGCGTGAAGGACAATACCATTCCCTTAACCCTGATTGGCATCCTTGCTGACGGTGAGTTTCATTCTGGCGAGCAGCTGGGTGAACAGCTTGGCATGAGCCGTGCTGCTATCAATAAACATATCCATACGCTTCGCGACTGGGGTGTTGATGTGTTCACGGTTCCCGGAAAAGGCTACAGCCTGCCGGAGCCGATTCAATTGCTGAATGAAGAAACGATCCGCAGCCAGATCGGACACGGCAATGTTGCGGTGCTGCCGGTGATTGATTCGACGAACCAGTATCTTCTGGATCGTTTGCCTGAGCTGACATCCGGCGATGCCTGCGTTGCTGAATATCAACAGGCCGGTCGCGGCCGTCGCGGTCGCAAATGGTTTTCGCCATTTGGCGCTAACCTCTATTTGTCTATGTACTGGCGACTCGATCAGGGCCCGGCCGCTGCTATTGGCCTGAGTCTGGTCATCGGCATCGTCATGGCGGAAGTGCTGCACGATTTGGGGGCGGATAAAGTACGTGTTAAGTGGCCTAATGACCTCTACCTCAACGATCGTAAACTTGCCGGCATTCTGGTCGAACTGACGGGAAAAACGGGCGATGCGGCGCAAATCGTCATTGGCGCAGGCCTCAACATGGTGATGCGCAATGTACAAAATGATGTGGTGAATCAGGCCTGGACTAACCTCCAGGAGGCGGGGATCGTCATCGATCGTAACACCCTTGCCGTGCGTATGATTAAAGAGTTGCGCAGTTCACTCACGCTTTTTGAGCAGGAAGGGCTGGCACCGTTCCTGTCTCGTTGGGAAAAGCTGGATAACTTCATTAACCGCCCAGTGAAACTGCTGATTGGTGATAAAGAGATCTACGGGACTTCACGCGGTATTGACGCACAGGGCGCGCTGCTCCTGGAGCAGGATGGCGTGACTAAACCCTGGATGGGCGGTGAGATTTCACTGCGAAGTGCCGAATAACCGGATCGAGTTAATTATGCGAAAACCCGTGTGCGCAACGCTGGCCGTCATGATGAGTCTGCTGTTCTCGCCTCTCTCTCATGCGGATCGGGCCTGGGAGAGTTACAAGGCCCGCTTTTTCAAACCGGAAGGCCGCATTGTTGATACCGGTAATGGCGGCGTGTCGCATACGGAAGGTCAGGGTTTTGCCATGCTGATGGCGGTGGCCAACGACGATAAAGCCACGTTCGATAAGCTCTGGCAATGGACAGACAGTCAGCTGAAGAACAAAGAAAATGGTCTGTTTTACTGGCGCTATAATCCCGAAGAGTCCAACCCGGTCGCCGACAAAAACAACGCTGCAGATGGCGACGTGCTGATTGCCTGGGCGTTGCTGAAAGCCGACGCCCGCTGGCATGACAAACGCTACAGCGCCGCATCGGATGCAATTACTAAAGCACTGATTGACCACAGCGTGATCCGCTATGCCGGTTACCGCGTGATGCTGCCCGGCGTCCAGGGGTTTAAGCTTGAAGGTGAAGTGGTCTTCAATCCTTCCTATTTCGTGTTTCCGGCCTGGCAGGCCTTCTCCAGACGCAGTCATTTGCCGGTCTGGCGCGATTTGATTAAGGACGGGAAACGCCTGCTGGGGAAAATGGGCTCGGGTAAAGCGAATCTGCCCACTGACTGGGTTTCACTGGCATCAGGTGGCAAGCTGGCTCCCGCAAAAGGCTGGCCACCGCGAATGAGCTATGACGCGATTCGTGTTCCGCTGTACGTTGCCTGGTCTGATAAGCAAAGCCCGCTGCTGACGCCGTGGAAGGCCTGGTTCGGACAGTTTCCCCGGGAACTAACGCCCGCCTGGGTTAACGTGACGACCAACGAATATGCGCCCTACATGATGGAAGGCGGCCTGCTGGCTGTACGTGATTTCACTATGGGGCAGTCTTCCGGTGAACCCGAAATCACCGCTAAAGACGACTACTATTCGGCAAGTCTGAAAATGCTGGTGTGGATCGCCCAGCAATAAAGTCGACATTGTCCCTCTCCCCGATGGGGAGAGGGACGTCATACCTTGTTACTGCGGATACGGTACCCAATCCCCGCCGTTCAGGCGAACGTAAGGTTTGTTTTGATACTGAATGACGACCGCGTTAGCGTTCTCTGAGACTTCTGCCGTTTGCGGCAGTTTGCTGGTGAGCTGATCCCAGTTCACGCTATCTTCCACAAACAGCTTCCCGTCAACGGCGCGGGCAACCAGTTCTGAGATCGCCAGATAGCTGGTTGGCTGTGTAATCTCAATCGGTGCGCCCTGATGCGGTGCCTTCATCCCAAAGAATTTAATGCCTGCAGGCACGTTAGTGATGGACGGGCTTGGGATATCACGCAGACCCGACACCTGCATTCTGTCGCCTTTCAGCGCACCACCGTGCTCAGGCACCACAACCACCATCACTTTACGGCCTGATTTTTCCAGCTCCGTGAAGAACGCGTCCAGCTCGTCAAAGAACTTCTGCGCACGCACTTTATAATCAGCCGTTTTGCTCACGCCCGGGAAATGGTTACCGTCGTGGAGCGGCAGGGTGTTAAAGAACGTCGCGCTGCGCGGATTACTGTCTTTTTCGATGGTCTGCAGCCAGCGCTGCAGGACGGCAGTATCGTCATAAACGGGCGAACCGTCGAAGCCCAGCAGAGAGACAGGAAGACCGGTTTGATCCATCAGCGGTGCCTGCATGCCGCCCTGTTCGCGCACCTCTTTCAGGAAGTTACCGAACTGGCCGTTATGCCCCAGCATCAGGTGCTGCGTAAAGCCCAGCTTTGCGAGGTTATCGAACAGATAACACTGGTTGCCGGCGGGTTGATACAGGTTTTTATGCGATGTCTGACCGCAGCTTGCACGCAGCAGGCGGATCGCCGCCGGGCCGCTGTACGAGGTGGCAGAGTTGAAATCTTTAAACTGAATATCGAAGTGTGACCACAGCGGATGAGACATCAAACCGGCGGCGTCCACGTCGGCCCAGGAGAGAGAGCAGATATTGATCACCAGCAGTTCAAACGGCTGAGCATCCGCCGGCAGCGCATCCGGGAATTTAGTCTGTCGCTTGTCTTCCGCGGTATAGAAACTGGAGAGCCAGGCGTTCAGGTTGGTTGAGGTCGGCGGTGCGGTCTGGGTTGGGATATCGCCCACCACAGGCGTATCGCCTGCCGTTGTGACGGTTGCCGCCGCGCTTCCCCCTGTGGTAGTCACCGTGGTGGTCGGTTGACCGGCAGGCCACAGCGAAAAGTTCGGCCCAGCCAGCGTCAGCACGTTAAGCCAGATCATAATCGCGACGACAAACACCGTGACGCGGATCCACTGTGACAGGAACAGCCAGGCAACCAGCAGCACAAACACCGCGCCAATCATCTGCCAGTTAATAAAGCGCTCGGTCAGATCGAGGACATAGCTGGCGCTAAAGCCCGCCACCTGCGACCCCTGGCTCATAATGCTGTCCGGCCCCGGTAGCCAGGTATCATGCCAGAACAGCGCAAAGCCGACAGGTATAGCGACCCAGTGGCGCAAGCGATGTAGCCTGATATTCGGTAGCGGCATCAGCAGGAAGGCCATAAACACCAGGTTGAGAAGGGGATGGAAATTCAGATAGCCTGCCCACAGCAGGCCAAACTTCACCAGAAAGTAGAAGTTCCAGCCGGAAAGGCCGCGCCAGTATTGCCAGAGCGGCGAGGGTGACGAAGCGGTATAGGTAGAATTAGTCATGTTTTCGGTCTGCCTTGACGTGTGATGCCCGTGTCAGTGTTCCGGCTGGTTTTACATAGCGAGGTTTAATAAACAGCACTCTGGCCGTATCACGGATACGGCGTATGGAATGGCGCGCATAGTAGCCAAGCGGGAAAAAGATCAGCGCACAGAATATAACTAGTTGAATGATATCGCTGATGTTCATGATGATGCGTTCTCCGCGTTGTCTGTTAATAAGCGAAGGGGTTCCGGAACCCGACGCCAGACGTGTCCATCATGTCTGGCATTGAGGATCGGTTTGGCATCGCTCTTGATTGCGAGCGGTTTGGCCCATTGTTCAGGCTGGAGCGCACGCATCTGCACCAGCTCCGCGCTAATCGTATTATCTTCGAACCAAATCATACGGTTCGAGAAAATATCCCCTGTAGGCAGGGGGAAGATGTGGTTAAGCGCCGTATCGAGATCGTTTACCCGGCAGAAGGACAAAAACAGCACCAGGCGATTGTCGCCAATGGTCATGATGTCCCCTGTACGGTTCGGGCGACATAGGGTGAGAGCCTGTTCAACGCGAATACCCGGTACAGGACGCAGGGCAACCATGACCCCTTTTCCGTCAGCAGGCAGAAGCGTGTTGTTCATCATGTTGCCCACGGCGTCGCAGAAGGTATCCCATTTTTGGTACCCACGCAGCTTCATCGGCTGCGTCATGGAGAGCAGCGTGGAAATATCTTCCGGTACGTGGCGGCTAAACTGCTGGCCCTGAACGCTTTCGATAAGCGTCAGGCAGCGTGACAACGGCGCATTCCATGGAATAACCATATTGGCGCCGCAGCCCAGAAGCAGGCGCTCATCGGTGGCGCGCAGGCTGGTATTATTTTCGCGCACGATGATTTTCAACGCACTTCCGCGCTGGCGGCGTAAGGTGTGGATTTGCCGTGCCAGCGTCTCAATCTGGTTATTCTGCATCAGCGAGAAAATAAGAGTTGCCGCCTGGGTTGTGCGGGCTTCATGGAAAAGGGCTTCGTTAGATTCAAACAGCGTCCAGTTTTCCGACAGGGCGGGTGCCCCCTCTAAAACCGCGATATGGCTCAGGATGCGTTTTTCATCACTGCGCGGCTGCACCACGGTTTCTTCCTGCTGCGCCAGGTGCCACTCGCCCTCGATATGTTTCAGCGTAAGCTGTTGCCTGGCACTCACGCCTTTTTCATTACACCAGAAGGCAATATCGTAGAGATAGCTGCCTGCCTGGTTACGAACGCTTGCCAGACCGAACAGGGAGCGATATTCGCCCATTAAAAGTGAAAACAGCTTGTCATTATTACTGCCGGGATTGACTATCAAGGTAATGACTCCAACTTATTGATAGTGTTTTATGTTCAGATAATGCCC
>NZ_JUMS01000004.1:0-37837 GCF_001059415.1 Enterobacter sp. 940_PEND | reverse complement strand
CGGGCATTATCTGAACATAAAACACTATCAGTAAGTTGGAGTCATTACCCCCAAACTGAAAGAGGGAGATCGTCTCTCAGGATAAATTGCCATGCTGAAATAGCGTTTCGTTAACAGGATGAAAACGCTATGATTTGGTCAGTTTTCGTTATTACAGTGAGGCTGAGGTGAAAATTAACATCATCGGAACCAGCGGGAGCGGAAAAAGCACTCTGGCGAAGCAGATTGCGACCGAACTGGCTATTCCCTATATCGAGATGGACAGACTCTACTGGCGGCCTGACTGGCAGGGAACGCCGGACGATGTGTTTCAGGAAAAGCTGGAGCAGGCGCTACAGGCTTCGCCAGACTGGGTGCTTGACGGCAACTATAACCGCACGCGCCCGGTTAAATGGCGTGACGTCGACGTTGTGGTATGGGTCGATTATGGCTTTGCACGCACCCTCTGGCAGGCCGTCAACAGGGCAGTCAAACGCGCCCGGCATAAACAAGAGCTCTGGCCCGGAACCGGGAACAAAGAGAGTTTCCGGCGCGCGTTCTTCAGCAGAGAGTCCATTCTCATCTGGACGATGAAAACCTGGCGTAACAACCGCACGCGCTATGAAGCCGATCTGCAAAACCCGCAGTATGGGCATATTCGCTTCGTCCGCATTACCCGGCGCGAGCAGGGGAAAACGCTGATCGCCGACTTAAAGTCTTATTCTTAGCATGGTTTTATATATCTGATTTCCGGCAAACTAAATGTAAATTAATTGTTTCTCAGTGGTGAAATGCGCCTTTAATAATGTCGACATGTTAAGTCAAACGAGAACGCAACATGTCATGGCGAATCAGCATTCTGGATAAAAGCCCCATCGCTGAAAACGAAACGGCTGCCGATGCACTGGCGCGTACGCTGGCGCTGGCGCAGCAGGCAGAAAATCTGGGCTATCACCGCTTCTGGATTGCCGAACACCACAACACTCCCCATCTTGCCAGCCCCTCGCCGGAGCTGCTGATTGCCTGGATCCTTGGGCAGACAACGCGCATCCGCGTCGGATCCGGCGGCGTGATGCTCCAGCACTACAGCCCTTATAAAGTCGCCGAGAATTTTAACGTGCTGGCCGCGCTGGCGCCCGGCCGCGTGGATCTCGGTGTCGGAAAAGCCCCCGGCGGGCTGCCGCTCTCAACCCGCGCGCTTCAGCAGGGTCTGAATCAACTGGAAAAGGGCAGCTTCGCCGAACAGCTGGCCCAGCTCGATCGCTGGATCCGTCCTGAGCATCAGTCTAATGATGAGGCCGTTCGCGCCACGCCGCTGCCGCCGCTGCCTGCAGAGGGGTTCCTGCTGGGCGCGAGTATCGATAGCGCGCTGCTGGCCGCCGGGCTCGGCTGGCACTTTGTGTTTGCCGCGCATCTGAACGGTGACCCTGAGCTGCTGCGCGAGGTGGTCTCGACCTGGCGTAAGAACAGCACGCGGGACGTGATTGTGGCGGTACAGGCGATTGTTGCCCCGACGCAGGCAGAGGCGGAAGCCCTGGCGCAGAAGGTTGAAGTGTGGGGCGTTGAGCTGGCAAACGGCCAGCGTGTCACCGTGGCCAGCGAAGAGCAGGCCTACGCCTTTGCGCGCCAGGCGGGCAGCGAGCCGGTGCGCATTGCACGTCGGGCGCAGTCGCTGCTGGCGGGTACGGCTGAGTCGGTGCTCGAACAGCTTAACGCCCTGCATGAAAAGTGGGGTATTGACGAATTTATCATCGACACGCCGGTAGCGGAGGGGGCAACGCGCGTCGCGTCGCTGCGCCTGCTTGCCGAGGCGCGTCTTAACAAGGAGGTCACCGTATGAGCTTTGGCGAACAGCTGATTGCCTGGCGTCGCGAGCTGCACCAGAACCCGGAGCTCTCCGGCCAGGAAGTGGAGACCACAACGCGCCTGCGCCAGTGGCTGACGAATGCCGGGATTATTCCGCAGCCTTACGACCTGTCGACCGGGCTGGTGGCGGAAATCGGCTCGGGCAACAAACTGATTGCGCTGCGCGCAGATATTGATGCCCTGCCGATTGAAGAGCGCAGCGGCGTGCCGTTTAGCTCCCAGCGTGCAGGCGTAATGCATGCCTGCGGACACGATATCCACACCAGCGTGATCCTCGGCGCCGCGTTAAAGCTGAAAGAGCGGGAAGCGTCGCTTAACGGCCGGGTGCGGATCCTGTTTCAGCCTGCCGAAGAGAACTTTGGCGGTGCGAAGAGCATGGTGCGGGCCGGTGCCCTGCGTGACGTCAGCGCCATCTTCGGCATGCATAACGAGCCCGGCCTGCCGGTCGGTGAGTTCGCTACCCGCGGCGGGCCGTTTTATGCCAACGTCGATCGCTTCGTGATCCGCATTACCGGTAAGGGCGCGCACGCCGCACGTCCGCACGAAGGCAACGACGCCATCGTGCTGGCGAGCCAGCTGGTAACGGCGCTGCAAAGCGTCGCCAGCCGCAACGTCAACACGCTGGACTCGGTGGTGCTGAGCGTGACGCGCATTGCAGGCGGTAACACCTGGAACGTGCTGCCGGAAAGCGTCGAGCTGGAAGGCACGCTGCGCACCCACCGCACGGAAGTGCAGCAGAATGTGAAGGCCCGCGTGGGCGAAATCGCCGCCGGGTTTGCCAGCGCCTTTAGCGCGCAGATTGACATCACCTGGTATGCCGGGCCCACCGCGCTGGTGAACGACGAGCGCTGGGCCGATTTCGCCACCTCGGTCGCCAGAGAAGCAGGCTACGAAACCCGGCACGCCGAGCTGCATATGGGCGGGGAAGATTTCGCGGTCTATCTGCAGCAGATCCCGGGGGCATTTGTCAGCATCGGCAGCAACAGCCCTTACGGTTTACACCATCCGGCATTCAATCCGGATGAAGCATTAATTGAGCCCGCTGCCCGCTATTTTGCACAGCTTGCGGAAAAAGCCCTGCAACACGTTTAATTCTTAAGAGGTGAATATGTCTGCACATCGTCAACTGCGGCTCGGGACCATTTTGCATGGTGCATCCGGAAATATGTCCGCCTGGCGTCACCCTGAGGCCGTCGCCGATGCCAGCATCAATTTTGATTTCGTCAAAGCGACGGCGTTAAAGGCGGAGGAGGGCAAACTCGATTTTTTATTCGTTGCCGACGGTCTCTATATCAACGAGAAATCGATCCCGCATTTTTTAAATCGCTTTGAACCGCTGACGGTGTTATCCGCTCTCGCCAGCATCACCTCGCGCCTGGGGCTGGTGGGAACCTTATCCACCTCCTACAGCGAACCCTTCACCACGGCGCGCCAGTTCGCCAGCCTCGACCACCTGAGCAACGGGCGCGCGGGCTGGAACGTGGTAACTTCCCCGCTGGAAGGATCAGCAAAGAACTTCTCTCGCGAAAAACACCCCGAGCACGCGCTGCGCTATCGCATTGCGGATGAGTATCTCGACGTGGTGAAAGGGCTGTGGGATTCCTGGGAAGGCGACGCCTTTGTGCGCAATAAAGAGAGCGGTCAGTTTTTTGACCCGGCAAAATTGCATACCCTGGACCACCACGGTGATTTCTTCCAGGTCGCCGGTCCGCTGAATATTGGGCGAACGCCACAGGGGCGGCCGATTGTCTTTCAGGCAGGCGCGTCGGACGACGGGAAAAAGCTGGCGGCGAAACATGCCGACGCCATTTTTACCCATCACGAAACGCTCGACGAAGCGAAAGCCTTTTACCGCGACGTGAAGCAGCAGCTGGAAAGTAACGGACGCCGCGCGTCGGATTTACATATTTTCCAGGGCGTCAGCGTGATTGTGGGTAAAGACGCCGATGACGTGGAAAACCAGTATCAAACCACGGCGGCGCTGGTGTCGATTAACGATGCCCTCAACTACCTCGGACGCTATTTCGAGCATCACGATTTCAGCCAGTATCCGCTCGACGAGCCGTTCCCGGATATCGGCGACTTAGGCAAAAACAGCTTCCGCAGCACCACCGATGAAATCAAGCGTAACGCCCGCGAGCGCAGCTTAACCTTGCGTCAGGTGGCGCTTGAAGCCGCTTCGCCTCGCCCGCGCTTTTCCGGTACGCCAGAAGAGGTGGCCGACGGCCTGCAGGCCTGGTTTGAAGGCTATGCCGCAGACGGCTTCATCATTCAGGGCGGCACGCCGGACACCTTCCCGCGCTTTGTTGACCAGGTGGTGCCTGTTTTACAGGCGCGCGGCCTGTTCCGTACCGACTACCCGGGCACCACGCTGCGCGAAAGTCTGGGTTTAGACGAACCTAAAAACCAATACACACAACAATAAAAGAGAACCCCGCTATGCAGAAAACAACGCTTATTCTGGCGCTCGCGCTGGCCTTTTCCCCTGCCGTCTGGGCAGAGAATGTGAATATTAACGGCACCGGCGTGAGCATCGAGGCCAATAAAAAGCCGGTTAATACCGCTAAAAACAATGATGCGGTGGCACAGCTGCCGAAAGACTATCGCTTTGCCGTCCCGGGGAAATTTACCGTGGCGGTGGCGGGCCTCAATCAACCGCCGCTGACGGTGTTTTCCGATGACAACAAAACGCTGTTAGGGAGTGAAGTGGACGTCGCCCGTCTGGTCGCTGACAGCCTGGGGCTGGAGCTAAACGTGGTGCCGACCTCCTGGGAAGACTGGCCGCTGGGCGTGGCCTCCGGGAAATATGATGCCGCCATCAGCAACATTACCGTCACCAAAGAGCGTAAAGAGAAATTTGACTTTGCCACCTACCGCAAAGATTCCCTCGGGTTCTACGTGAAATCAACCAGCCCGATCAAGTCGCTGCAGAAGGCGGAAGACATCGCCGGGCTGCGGATTATCGTCGGCTCCGGCACCAACCAGGAGGCCATCCTGCTGGCCTGGAATGCCGAAAATCTGAAGAAGGGCCTGAAGCCCTTTACCCCGATCTACACCAAAGACGATGCGGCACAAACGCTGGCGCTGCAGTCGGGGCGCGCGGATGCCTACTTTGGTCCGAACGTGATTGGCGCCTGGAAAGCGGCGCTGAACGGGAAAACCAAACTGGTGGGTAGCGTCGACGGCGGCTGGCCGAAGGCGGCGCACATTGCGGTCACGCTGAAGAAAGGCAGCGGGCTGGTTGAGCCGGTGCAAACCGCGCTGAACGGCGTCATCAAAAACGGCGACTACGACAAAGTGCTGAACCGCTGGGGGGAAGGCGTTGAGCGTATTCCTCAGTCAGAAGTGAATCCGGCTGGCCTGGGCGATTAAGGAGGCGTGATGAGCGAACGATTTCGTGATGTTTCCCCGGAAGACGACGAGCTTCAGCCCATTATCGAAGGGCTGTTCGGTGAATATGCCGCCCGATACGGGGACTACTTCTCCAAAGACGCGGAAGTTGAGCTTACAGAGTGGTATTTAGCGCCGCAGGGGCTGTTTATCGTACTGGAGCGCGACGGGAAGATTATCGCCACCGGCGCGTACAAACCTTTCGACGAACGCACCGCGGAAATCAAACGCATCTGGACGGACAAAACCCTGCGTCAGCAGGGGCTTGCCGGGCGCGTGGTGCAGGAGCTTGAGCGCAGGGCGGTGCTGGCAGGATACAGCCAAATTTACCTGACAACCGGCTTTCGCCAGCCGGAAGCGGTACGGCTCTATCTCAGCCAGGGCTATCAGGCGCAGTTCGATCTGAACCGCGATCCGGAAGAGTACAGCCAGCCGCCGTTTGACGGCCGGCTGCGCTTCACCAAAACGCTGGTACGCGAAGCGTTCAGTAAAACCGCATGAGGAACGACGATGAGCAACGTTGAAACCATTAAGGTGGTCCCGGCGCGTTATCCGCTGCGGGCCGTCGGCGCCGCGGTGGCGCTGTTTGTCCTGGCGGTCGTGATTCAGTCCGTGGCCTTTAACCCGCGCTGGGAGTGGGCGGTGTTTGCCCGCTGGTTCTTTGACCCGGTGATCCTTGAAGGTGTCGGGCAGACCCTGCTGCTGACGCTGATCGGCACCGCGCTGAGCGTGGTGTTTGGCGGCATGCTGGCGCTGGCGAGACTCTCTTCATCCTGGCTGCTGAGCAGCCTGGCGTGGGCCTATATCTGGCTGTTTCGATCGCTGCCGCTGATCGTGGTGCTGATCATTCTCTACAACTTTTCCTATCTCTACGACACGCTCTCGCTCGGCGTGCCGTTCACCGGCATCACCTGGGGCAGTTTTGAAACCATCAACGTGCTGGGGCAGTTCTCTACCGCCGTGGTGGGGCTCACCCTGGTGCAGAGCGCCTATACCGCCGAGATCGTTCGCGGTGGTTTCCTCGGGGTCGATCACGGCCAGTATGAGGCCGCCGCCGCGCTCGGCCTCCCCGCCTGGCGCCGCACGGTGCGCATCATTTTGCCTCAGGCGCTGCGTACCATTCTGCCGTCGGGGTTCAATGAAATCATCAGCCTCGCCAAAGGCACGGCGATGGTGTATGTCCTGGCGATGCCGGAACTGTTCTATACCATCCAGATGATCTACAACCGCACGCAGGAGGTGATCCCGCTGCTGATGGTCGGTGCCGCCTGGTACCTGGCGATCACCACCGTCCTGTCCGCTATCCAGTATGGCGTCGAGCGCGCGCTTGCCCGCAGCGAACGCCGCTCTGCCGTTAACCAGAACCGTGCCACCCGTCGTACCCGTTCCGTCACCACCACGCCAGCACAGGAGCCTATCCATGCAAGCCTCTCCTGAAGGACATATTTCGATTACCGGCGTCAGCAAGTATTTCGGTCGCCATAAGGCGCTCGACAACGTTTCGCTTGAGATCCCGCCCGGGTCCGTGACGGTCATTCTCGGGCCGTCCGGGTCGGGCAAATCGACGCTGCTGCGCACCATTAATCACCTGGAGCGCGTCGACGAAGGCTTTATCCAGATCGACGGGGATTACATCGGCTACCGTCGTCAGGGCGATAAGCTCTACGAGCTGAAGGAGAAAGAGATCCTCAAACAGCGCGTCAACGTCGGCTATGTGTTCCAGAACTTCAATCTCTTTCCGCACCTCACGGTGCTGGAAAACCTGATTGAGGCGCCCATCGCGCATAAAAAGCTCAGCAAAAAAGAGGCGGTGGAAAGGGCGTACAGCCTGCTGGACGTGGTCGGGCTGCGTGATAAAGCCGATGCCTGGTCACGCCATCTTTCCGGCGGTCAGCAGCAGCGTATCGCCATTGCCCGCGCGCTGGCGCTGCGTCCCCGCGTGATGCTGTTTGATGAGCCCACCTCGGCGCTGGATCCGGAGCTGGTGGGGGAAGTGTTGGACGTGATCAAAAAGCTGGCCCGGTCCGGCACCACGCTGGTGGTGGTAACCCACGAGATCGGCTTTGCCCGGGAAGTGGCGGATCAGGTGGTGTTTATGGTCGACGGAAAAATTGTCGAGCAGGGAAGCAGTGACGAGGTATTAAACCGTCCGTCACATGCGCGAACGCGCCAGTTCTTGTCAAAAGTGCTGTAAGGAGCGCCAATGAAATATGGACTTCTGGCGGGGCTGGTCTTCACGACGGCGAGCCACGCCAGCATTGATTTGAAAGCCAACGAGCAGCCGCTGCCGGTGACGGTGGATCGGCAGGCCGTGGCGAAGATCCCCGCCAATTACAAATTCGTTGAGCCGGGTACGCTCACGGTCGCCGTTTCGGCGCTGAATTCTCCGCCGCTGGCGCTGCTCGCCAGCGATAACCGTACGCGCATCGGCAGCGATCCGGATATTGCCCGCCTGCTGGCGGGCAGCCTGGGGCTGAAGCTAAAGCTGGTGCCGACGGCGTGGGAGGACTGGCCGCTGGGGATCGCCTCCGGGCGCTATGACGTGGCGCTGGTGAACATTGCGGTGACCGAACAGCGTAAAGAGAAGTTTGATTTTGCGACCTACCGCGTCGATTCGCTGGCGTTTTCGGTGAAATCCACCAGCGAGATCCAGTCAATCAAAAGCGCGGAAGATCTGGCCGGGAAAAAGGTGATCGTCGGCTCTGGTACCAATCAGGAACGCATCCTTTTGGGCTGGAACGAAGAGAACAAAAAGGCGGGAAGGGCGCCTGCGCTGCCGGTCTATCTCCACGACGATGCCTCGGGCAATCTCTATATTCAGTCCGGCAGGGCGGACGTGTTCTTTGGTCCGCAGTCGGTATCGGCCTATAAGGCTGCGCTCACGGGCAAAACCCGCGTCGTCGGTTTAGGGCCGAAAAAAGCCTATGTCGCGACCACCACCAAAAAGGGCAATGAGCTGGTGTACGCGCTGCAGGCCGCGCTGGACGGCGCGATTAAGCGAGGTGATTATCAGAAGGTGCTGGCGCGCTGGGGCGAGCAGGGCGAAGCGGTGGCGCAGTCGGAGGTCAACCCGCCAGGGATAACCTACTAATGGTGCTCTATACCCAAAATAATTCGAGTTGCAGGAAGGCGGCAAGGGAACGAATCCCCGGGAGCGTACACTAGTACGTGACTGGGGTGAGTGATTGCAGCCAACGCACCTGCAACTTGAAGTATGACGGGTATACACTTAGGGTTTTCATCCCTGAGGAGGCAACATGATTAAACTCTATGGCGTACCCGGCTGGGGCTCGGCGATCGGTGAAGTGATGCTAACCCTGGCCGATATCCCCTATCAATTTATCAACGTGGACGGGTTTGACCAGCCCGGTCCGCAGCGCGAGCTGCTGCAAAAGCTCAACCCGCTGTGTCAGGTGCCTACGCTGGAGCTGGAAAATGGCGCCATTATGACCGAAACGGCGGCGATCGCCCTGATGGTGCTCGACAGATGCCCCGATCTCGCGCCGCCCGTGGGGCAGGCCGAACGCCAGCAGTTTCAGCGCTTGCTGATCTGGTTTGTGGCTAACGTCTATCCCACGTTTACGTATGCAGACTATCCCGAACGCTGGGCGCCGGATGCGCCTGAACAGCTGCAGAAAAACTGCATCGAATACCGGAAGTCCCTCTATTTGTGGTTCGAAACTCAGCTCAAGGCCGCCCCGTTTGCGTTGGGGGAACGGCTGACGCTGCTGGATGTGTATATCGCGGTGGCGCGAACCTGGGGGCCACGCCATGACTGGTTTGCGACCAATACGCCGAGGTTTACGGCTATTGCGGACACCGTATGCCAGCTGCCGGAACTGCACAAGGTGTTAAAGGCCAACGGTATTATCTGATAACGTGGAGCCCTGACTCACAACTGGAAGCCTGCATATGCCACACGTAGATATCAAATGTTTTCCCCGCGATTTGAACGACGAACAAAAAGCCGCACTGGCCGAGGATATTGCTGAGGTCATTATTCGCCATTTCAACAGCAAAGACAGCTCTGTCTCCGTTGCGTTGAATCAGGTGAACCAGGAGGACTGGAAAGCGCAGGTCTGGGATACGGAAATAGGCCCGAAGCTGGACGAGTTAATTAAAAAGCCCGGCTATTCAATGTAAGCGCACTTGCCGGGGGGAACTCTCCTCCCCGGTTTTCCCGTCTCGTCTTCCCGCTTTTTCGCAAAAATCGATAAAAATGCGTTTTATCTTATCCGTTACACTTTACGTTTCTGACTGACACATTATTAATCCTTAGGAAAGATCTTCAACAGAATCAATTAAGGACAGACACGTTAAAGGATAATTTTCCCATGACAAAATTACCCCGCTTTTCACTCGCCTTTCTTCATCCCCGTTACTGGCTAAGCTGGGCCGGAATTGCCGCACTGTGGCTCATCATGCTGCTCCCTTATCCGCTTCTGTTCCGAATCGGCCACGGCCTTGGTCGACTGGCGATGCGCCTGCTTCCGCGCCGCGTTGAGATTGCCCGCCGTAACCTGGAGCTCTGTTTTCCGGAGATGAAAAAGGATGAACGCGAGTCACTGCTGCAGCGTAATTTTGAATCGGTAGGAATGGGGGTAATCGAAACCGGGATGGCATGGTTCTGGCCCGCGTGGCGGGTGAAGAAATGCTTTACCGTGCAGGGGTATGAGCACATGGAAAAGGCGCGGGCAAAGGGTAATGGCGTGGTGCTCGTTGGCATGCATTTTCTCACCCTTGAGCTGGGCGCGCGGATCTTTGGCATGCTTAATCCCGGCATTGGGGTGTATCGTCCGAATAATAACGCGCTGCTGGACTGGCTTCAGACGCGCGGACGCCTGCGCTCGAATAAAACCATGCTCGATCGTCATGATTTAAAGGGCATGATCCGCTCGCTGAAGCAGAATGAGATTTTGTGGTACGCCCCGGATCATGACTACGGCAAAACCAATAGCGTCTTTGTGCCGTTCTTTGCGGTTCCGGATGCCGCCACGACCGCTGGAAGCTATATGCTGGTCAAAAGCGCTAAGCCTGCCGTCATTCCCTTTGTGCCGCGCCGCAGGGCGGACGGCACCGGCTACGAGCTGATCATTCTGGAAGATATCAGTGAGGCGTTGCAGGGCGGCGATAAAGAAGCCGTGGCGACGCAGATGAACAAGGCAATTGAGCAGGCCGTACGCATGGCGCCTGAACAATATATGTGGCTGCACCGTCGCTTCAAAACGCGACCTGAAGGTGTACCTGACCGTTATGCTCGCCAGAAACAGGCGGCTATACGGGGTGATATTCTCTCCGCCAGCGAATTTTCTGACCGCTCAGGCGTACAGCACTAAACCCTCAGTCATGCCCTCACCCTGCGGTGAGGGCATGACCAGCGCTACAGCGCAGACCGGCGGTACGGCGCATAGTCCGCCTGCCACCAGGTCTTCTCAATATGCGCCATCAGCGTCTCATCATCTATCGACGGAGCCACGCCCTGTTCAATCGCGGCCCGGGCGACGGCGACGGCAATCTGGCGTGAAACCGTTTCAATCTGATCTACCGGCGGCAGCAATCCGCCTTTTTCCGTGGTGACCAGCGGAGACTGCGCGGCCAGGCTGCGGCTTGCTGCCATCAGCATCTCTTCCGTCACCCGGCGCGCGTTGCAGGCCAGCACGCCCAGCCCCAGGCCCGGGAAAATATAGGCGTTGTTACACTGGGCGATCTCGTAGTATTCATTCTCCCAGAATACCGGGGCGAACGGGCTGCCGGTGGCCACCAGCGCGGCACCCTGGGTCCAGGCGATAAGATCCTGCGGCTGGGCTTCCGCCCGCGAGGTCGGATTCGAGAGCGGCATGATGATTGGGCGCGGACAGTGGCGATGCATCTCTTTGACAATCTCTTCGCTGAACAGCCCCGGCTGGCCCGAAACGCCGATCATCACCGTGGGATGCGCGTTCTTCACAACGTCCAGCAGGGAAATGTTCTTCGCGTCAACCTGCCAGCTGCAAACGGCGTCGCGCGCGGTAAGCAGGTTTTTCTGGAAATCGAGCAGGTTCGTCATGTCGTCGGTCAGCAGGCCGAACCGATCGACCATAAAGATCCGACTGCGCGCTTCCGGCTCGGTCAGGCCGTCATCCACCATCAGCGCCACAATTTTTTCAGCTATTCCGCATCCGGCAGAGCCGCTGCCCAGGAAGACCACGCGCTGGTCGCGAATTCGCGTGCCCGCCGCATGCGCCGCCGCCATCAGCGTACCGGCGGTGACGGCGGCCGTGCCCTGTATATCATCATTGAAGCAGCACAGCTGGTCGCGGTAGCGCTGGAGCAGCCTGGTAGCGTTTTTCTGCGCAAAGTCTTCAAATTGCAGGAGCACATTGGGCCAGCGCGCTTTAACGGTGCTGACAAACATATCCATAAACTCAGCGTACTGGTCGTCGCTGATGCGCGGGTGGCGCCAGCCCATGTACATCGGGTCGTCGAGGTGTTGCTGATTATTGGTGCCGACATCCAGCATAATCGGCAGGGTAGAGGCCGGATGGATCCCCCCACAGGCGGTATACAGCGACAGCTTGCCAATTGGGATGCCCATTCCGCCGATACCCTGATCGCCAAGCCCTAAAATACGTTCCCCGTCCGTCACCACAATCACGCGAACGTCGTTGCGCGAAAAGCTTTGCAGCATCTCATCAATACGATGGCGATTCGGCCATGAAATAAACAGGCCGCGCGCTCGTCGATATATCGTGGAGAAATGCTCGCAGGCTTCACCGACCGTCGGGGTATAGATAATCGGTAACGTCTCTTTCAGGTGCGAACGCAGGAGGTTATAAAAAAGAGTTTCATTGGTGTCCTGAATATTTCGCAGGTATACATGACGCGAAATATCGCTTTTAAAATGACAGAACTGCACCCAGGCGCGCTCGGTTTGTTCCTCAATAGTTTCAACGTTGTGCGGCAATAACCCATGCAGATTAAAATTGTCACGCTCTTCTTTAATAAATGCGAGCCCTTTATTTAGCAGCGGATTTTCCAGCAATACGGCCCCGTTATAGGGGGTGTACAGAACTTCTTTCCGGGACATGGTTAACTCCTGAATTTTATATAAAGCAGATTAAGAAATAAAATAGATCATAATGCCTTCGGTCACGACCCCGACGGCAGTGCCAATTAATATGGAAGAGGATGCGGTATCAATATAGGTATCGCTGCGTAAGGCAAACATCCCCGCGGCAATAGCGGAAGGCGTTGCGCCAATAATCACGACCTGCTGCAGTAAGGTATGGCTCAGGCCAAAGGCGATCCCCGCGGCGGCCATCATTGCCGGCTGAATAAGGTTTTTAATACTGATATTGGTAAACGTCTGCACGTTCAGTTTTGGACGTTCACCGTAAAACAACAGGCCGAGGGCAAACAGGGACAGTCCGCCTGAAACTTTGCCAACCATTTCGATAGGCATGCTGAGAATAGAAGGGATTTGCACGCCGGCCAGACTGAGCAATACGCCGGAGACCGGGATCCAGACGATAGGATTGCGTGCCGCCTTGATGAGGTTTTGCACGATCATCGCGCCCGGGTGCAGCGCCTCCAGGCCATCTTGACCGTTTTTATCACCCATACGAATCAGGACGATAGTCAGGGGGATCATGATAACGCTGGTAATAATATTGCCAATCAGCACGCCGATAAATCCTTCCGGCCCAATCAAGACCGCCAGGACCGGTGCGCCAAAGTAGGCCATATCGGGAAAGGCGCAAACCAGAGACTGAATGGCGCTGGTTTTGATATCGTGGCGAAAAACGTAGCGCGAAATAAATAGCGTCAGTAAATACGACCCCATTAAACCGACAACTAAAACGGCCATAAAGGTCAGGTTCTTAATTTTATTGGGATCGGTATGCAATGCACCGATAAAAAGATGGAAAGGAAGGGCGAAACGAATCACCACGGTTGCCATGACGTTTGCATCTTCACGCCGGGAATATCCCAGCTTTCCACTTAGCCATCCAAGTAACATTATAAAGACGAGCGGAAACAGTGACTGTAATAGTAATGAAGGCATAGTATTTCCTGTAGGGTATTTTATGCGTTTTATTGCAGCGCTAATCTAGCGCTTAGAAAGCAGGGCAGGAGTGACAAGGGTCACACTCTCTCTGGTTTTATTAATTTCAAAAAGATTGCATTAGTTGGATAACTAATACTTTCGTCAAATATTGATAAGACGCAAGAAAGCAACATTAGTCGTTATAAATAACTTTAGTTACTTAATGCTGAATTAAGTTATTTAAAAGCAAAGAGCCAGATTGTTCACATTTCTACCCGCAGGTCCATGATAATTTCATCGTGAGCCTGTTTTTAGAAAAGGCCATCTAAGTCTTTATTTATATTTAAGAACATTTATTCGTATCAGGAATAGTTTCAGTTATTCCTTTCTCTGTTTATCCGAACATAAATTCAGGTGATTATATGAAAGATAATCCTGTACCGACTTCAGAACTGTCGACCTCGCGTTTTGCCTTTGGGCTCAATAATACCGAGGTGGGCACGGTCCCGTTGATGCTGTTCGTCGGGATTGCCGCGATTGTGGCGACGTCCGCCTGGGCAGGGCTGCTGCCGAAAAATATGATAGGTGGACTCGCGGTCATCATGACCCTCGGTTTCGCCTTTGCCAAAGTCGGGCGTCAAATCCCGGTGCTGAAAGATATCGGCGGCCCGGCGATCCTGTGCCTGATGGTCCCCTCCGTGCTGGTCTATTTTGGCGTATTCGGGAAACATACCCTTGATACCGTGCATCTGCTGATGAAAGAGGCGAATCTGCTCTATTTCGTCATCGCCTGCCTGGTGGTCGGCAGCATTCTGGGGATGAACCGGGTGCTGCTGATCCAGGGGATGATGCGCATGTTTGTTCCGCTGGTGGCGGGAACATGCATGGCCGTGCTGAGCGGCCTCATTGTGGGCTCACTGTTTGGTTATACGGCTTACCACACCTTCTTCTTCATCATTGTGCCTATTATCGGCGGCGGGATCGGCGAGGGGATTTTGCCGCTGTCCCTGGCCTATTCGGCAATACTGGGGCAGACGCCGGACGTCTACGTTGCGCAGCTGGCACCCGCTGCGGTCGTCGGGAATATCTTCGCCATTATTTGTGCGGGCTCGCTGGCGCGTCTCGGCGCGAAACGTCCTGCGCTTTCGGGAAATGGCATGCTTACGCGGAGTAAAGACGACGCCAGCCTGTTTGCCGGGGCGCAAAGCACGCAGCAGACGGATTTTCATCTGATGGGGGGCGGATTGCTGATGGTGTGCGCGTTTTTCATCGTCGGCGGATTGTTTGAAAAACTGGTACACATTCCCGGCCCGGTGCTGATGATCCTGATTGCCGTTCTGTGTAAATACTTCAGGGTGATCCCGGCCTCAATGGAGCAGGGCGCGCACAGCTGCTATAAATTCGTCTCGGCTGCGCTGGTCTGGCCGCTGATGATCGGCCTCGGGATGTTATACGTACCGCTTGAGAGCGTGGTGTCGGTCTTCTCGGTGGGATACGTGGTGGTATGCGGTTCGGTCGTGATTGCGATGGCGCTGAGCGGCTACTTTATCGCGTCGCGACTGAATATGTATCCTGTGGAAGCGGCCATTGTGACCTGCTGCCACAGCGGGCTGGGCGGAACGGGGGACGTGGCCATTTTGTCCGCGTCTAACCGGATGTCGCTCATGCCGTTCGCGCAGATTGCCACCCGCATCGGCGGCGCGTCGACGGTGATTTTCGCCACGCTGCTGATGGGCTGGATTATGGCGCACTGATCCGAAACGTCAGGATGCTGAATCGCAACGACATTTTCAGGGTGCCGCTGCGGTTCAGTCCTTTATAAAACTCACCGCGCTGTATAGAATTACCGCATCCACAGTGACGGGATACCACACGATGACCGGAAGAGTTGATTATCAGATTGAAAAATACCTCCTTACTGAAGCCTCCGAACCGGAGCGCCTGACGCGCCAGTGGGCAGAGGTGATGGAGGAGTGTCGTGAGCAACAGTCCGGTGCAGAGGAGCGGCTGCGTCTCGCGCTGCTTAATGTGGATTACGTCACCAGCTTCGAGCTGCCCTTCAGGCTGCTCCTTACCCGTGCGCCCCAGCTGATAGACATTGTCAGAAAAGAGTTTCAGCTCAGTCAGAAAAATGTTCTGTTTAACGGCAAGCGCTTTGGCTGCGTCTATAGCCTGAAAAGGGATCTCGACGGAATACCTGACGAATTTACCTATCAGCTGAAAACGCGTATCCAGCGCAGTGACGCGACAGGATGCAATGAAGCGCCTTACCGGCAAATTGCCCAGCAGGTTAAAGCCCCCCGCGAACGACTTAAGCTGGCGCTGGAAAATGGGTTAGCGATAACGGCACTCGACGGGCTTTTCTGGTTTGGCATTCAGCGCATCGCGGCCGATGTGCAGAGATTACGCAAAACGGGGATGAGGATCGTGACGTCCGACGCCGAGGTGTTTGATACGCTCACCAAAACTACCCGGCGGATCCCTGTTTATAGCCTTGCTCGCCCGGAATGAGTATTCGCCGCTGACCGGTCGACGGCATCAAACATGACGGAAAATTGCGGCCAGTTTTTTTACAGCGTCTTCTATCTCCCTTTCCGTGTAAGCAGCAAATCCCATCAAAAAACCGGTGGACGCGGGAGGACCTGCATATAAATTGGTAAGACCAAGTATATCAACACCCGCGCGGCGGGCGGCGGTGGCTATTTCTTTCTCGGATATGCCGTGCTTCAGGTGACAAGGCATTTGCATTCCCCCCGCAGGCGTTTCACAGGTAACATATTCGGAGAGATATTCGTCCATCATGCTTGCCAGCGCGTCGCGACGAGCAACATAAATACTCCGCATCTTACGAACATAGGCGCCAAAATGGCCCCCCTCCAGAAATTTAGCCAGCGTCAGCTGGGTTATTGAGGCGGTGTGACCATCCATTAATGTCCTCGCCATGGTAAAGGGCTCTATCAGTTCTGAGGGAACGATGGTGTAGGCAATACGTAGCCCAGGGAACAGAGACTTGGTGAACGTGCCGATATAAATTGTCCGGTTGGAAGTATCAAGCCCCTGAAGACTGGCCATAGGCTTGCCTTCGTAGTGAAACTCGCTGTCATAGTCATCCTCAATAATCCAGGCTCCGTAACGGTTTGCCCATTTAACAACTGCCAGTCGTCGGTCAAGAGAGAGCGTCACCCCGGTAGGGTACTGATGAGAAGGCGTAAGGTAGATCGCCCTGGCAGGCTCGGTCAGAGAATTAAGACCGTCAACCGAGATGCCTTTTTCATCAAGAGGAACCGGAATACAGCGAAGCCCTGCAGCGTTGAACGCTTTGTGCGCCCCTTGATAGGAGGGATCCTCAATGACAATGCCATCACCGGCGTCCATCAGCACGTGGGAACAGAGCGCAAGCGCCTGTTGAGAACTTGTCAGAACGATGACCTGTTCCGCCCTCGCACGCGTTCCGCGCTCAAGATTGACGTATTCCGCAATTGCCCGTCGCAGGCGTTCTATACCCTGTGGGGGACTTTGCTCTAATGCCTGGTGCTGAAACTCCTTCAGGACCTGTCGCTGAAGACGCTCCCAGATCGGAATGGGAAACATGCGGGTTTCAGGAATGCCGGGCGCAAGGGGGCGAGGGGAGGAAAATTCTCGGGTCCCGCCGCTTTCATAAACGATCTTTCCCCGGACGCTGAGTTTTGCTTTTCGTATCTCAGCGGTTGGCTGATGCTGTCGAGGACGGGGTTTTAAAAAACGCGCGCTGGAAGAGACGAAGCTCCCTCTGCCTGTTTGTCTCTCAATAAAACCTTCGGCATGCAGGCTGGAGTAGGCCGCTTCAATGGTATCCCGGGAAACGCTGAGAGAAGCTGCCAGAGCGCGTGAGGCAGGAAGGGCCTTACCGTGAGATAATACCCCTTCCAGTATCAGCGTCCGTATTGCTCTCTGGATCCTTTCATGAAGCGGTAGCGATCCGTTAGCGGGGTCGATAATCCATGCCTTAACCGTTTCAAGCTGTGCGTGCTTAAACATTACGTTGTCCACTTTTCCTGTGTGTCTTTTGATTCTAAAGCAATATTGCATGCAGAAGGATGAAAAATTGGTCTGCCTTGATGGCGAGAATTGGCGGGGCAAAACGTGCCATTCAGCGAATACACTCTTCCTGAAACGAATAAACTGGTGACCAAAGAGGCAATATGAATAATACGAGCGTAATAATTGAGGCAGTTAAAGAACGTGATTTTGAAAGCTGGATGCCACTATGGGGAAAATATCAGGCGTTTTACAACGTCGATCTGTCCGGGGCAATTACTGAACGAACCTGGCAACGATTTTTCAGCCCCGTTGAGCCGCTATTCTGCGTGGTTGCACGATGTAATGGAGACGTAGTGGGTTTTGCGCATTATCTTTTTCACCGCTCGACCTGGGCTGAGAGCGATTACTGCTACCTCGAAGATTTATACGTCTGCGAAGCCGTAAGGGGCAAACACATTGGCAAACAGTTAATAGAATATGTTCAGAGAGAAGCCAGAAAACATCATGCCAGTCATCTTTACTGGCATACGCATGAAGCTAACTATCGCGGGCAACGATTGTACGACTGGATTGCGAAGAAAAGTGGAATGATTGAATATCGTATGCAGGTTAGATAAATCCCTTCGCTGACGTAATGCCCCCTCAAATATGTACGGGGCATTTTTCAGGAAAAAACAGGCATGCCCTTATGATTTGGCCTGTAAAAGTATCTCCATCAGCCCTGGAAAACGGGCATCCAGATCCTCTCTTCGCAACGAAATCATGTTCTCCCGCCCCTGCGGGCGCTGCCAGATCACGCCGCTGTCGCGCAGAACGCGCCAGTGGTGCGTCATTGTCGACTTTACTACCTCCTCCGGGCGCAGCGCGTTACAGCTGAGTTCGCTGCCATCGGCCAGCCGGCGAATGATCGACAGCCGGAGCGGATTGCCGAGGGCAAACAGCACATTTTCCAGCAGTATTTGTTCAGTTTCAGGGTGGTTTGGGATCATCGTTTTCCTGCGTTTGGCGTCAGATTGAGCTATATCAACAATAGGTCAACCGTTAAAAAATAGTTCGATAATACTCGTACAATAGGACTATTATAGCAAACGAACGAATGCACGACCATCCTGGTCGTCACAGACAAGTCATAAGACTTAAGGAAATATCATGCCCCGACCCATCCCTCTCGAACGTTATCGCAACATCGGTATCTCCGCGCATATCGATGCCGGTAAAACCACCACCACTGAGCGCATCCTGTTTTACACCGGGATGAGCCACAAGCTGGGTGAAGTACACGATGGCGCGGCAACCACTGACTGGATGGCGCAGGAGCAAGAGCGCGGGATCACCATCACCTCCGCGGCCGTCAGCTGCTTCTGGCCGGGTATGGACAGAGGCTATGAGCCGCACCGGATCAACATCATCGACACCCCGGGGCACGTGGATTTCACCATTGAGGTGGAACGTTCCATGCGCGTACTCGACGGCGCCGTGATGGTGTATGACTCCGTGGGAGGCGTGCAGCCGCAGTCGGAAACCGTCTGGCGTCAGGCCAATAAATATCACGTTCCGCGACTGGCCTTCGTCAACAAAATGGACCGTGCGGGTGCCGATTTCTTCCGCGTCGTGCGGATGATGCAGGAGCGCCTGAAGGCCAATCCGGTGCCGATTGTCATCCCGGTGGGCGCAGAAGATCATTTCACCGGCGTGGTGGATCTCATCAAGATGCGCACCATTCTGTGGGACGACGCGACGCAGGGCATGGTGTTTACCTATGCGCCCGTGCCGGACGATTTGGTCAGTACCGCCCAGGAATGGCGGGAAAAAATGGTCTCTGCGGCGGCGGAAGCCAGCGATGAACTGATGGATAAGTACCTGGAAACGGGCGACCTGACGGAAGCGGAAATTATCAAAGGGCTGCGTATTCGCACCATCTCGGGTGAAATTCAGCCGATGCTGTGCGGCAGCGCGTTCAAAAATAAAGGCGTGCAGCGAATGCTCGATGCGGTCATTGAGCTCATGCCGTCGCCGCTGGACGTGCCGGCCATTGATGGCGTGGATGAAAAAGGGCAGCACGCGGAGCGTCATCCGAGCGATGATGAGCCGTTCTCGGCCCTGGCGTTCAAGCTGATGAGCGATCCGTACGTCGGGCAACTGACCTTTATCCGCGTGTACTCTGGCGTGCTGCGCAAAGGTGACGCGGTGTATAACCCGGTGAAAGGGAAGAAAGAGCGCATCGGGCGTATCGTGCTGATGCATGCCAACGATCGTCACGAGGTGGACGAACTGCGCGCCGGAGACATCGCGGCCTGCGTTGGGCTGAAGGATGTGACTACCGGCGACACGCTCACCGATCCTAATGCAGTGATCACGCTTGAACGCATGGAGTTCCCGGACCCGGTTATCTCGCTGGCGATCGAGCCGAAAACTAAGGCCGATCAGGAGAAAATGGGGATCGCGCTGCAGCGTCTGGCGGCGGAAGATCCATCGTTTCGCCTGCATACTGACGAAGAGTCCGGCCAGACCATTATCTCCGGGATGGGTGAGCTACACCTTGAGATCATCGTCGACCGCATGAAGCGTGAGTTTGGCGTCGAGGCCAATATTGGCCGCCCACAGGTAACCTACCGTGAAACCCTGCGTAAAACGGTGAAGGATATCGAAGGTAAATTTGTCCGTCAGTCCGGCGGTAAAGGGCAGTACGGCCATGTGGTGCTGAGCCTGGAGCCGCTGGAGCCCGGAAGTGGCTTTAAATTTGAAGATGCCACCAAGGGCGGCGTGGTGCCGCGCGAGTATATTCCGTCCGTTGAGAAAGGGCTGCGGGAAGCGATGAACAGCGGCGTGCTGGCGGGCTATCCGGTTGTCGATGTCAAAGCGACGCTGACGTTTGGCTCGTATCACGACGTCGACTCCTCGGAGATGGCGTTCCGCATGGCGGCGATCCTCGGCTTTAAAGAGGGCGCCCGCAGGGCGGATCCGGTGATTCTCGAACCGATCATGCACGTGGAGGTGGAAACGCCGGAAGAGTACGCCGGCAACATCATGGGCGATCTCTCCTCCCGCCGCGGCATGGTGCAGGGGATGGCGGAGCAGTACGGAAGCCAGATTATTCGCGCTGACGTGCCGCTGGCAGAGATGTTTGGTTATGCCACGACATTGCGCTCGATGTCCCAGGGACGCGCGACGTATACGATGGAGTTCCATCATTTTGCGGAAGCCCCGCGGAATGTTGCGGATGAGATTATTGCGCGGCGTGCGAAGTAATACGGTTACCCTCTCCCTGTAGGGGGAGGGTTTTCTCAATCCGGTGCCTTCACCATTTTTCCGCTCGCCACAAACGTCCCGGCCCCAAGATGATGCAGGGTATTCAGCTTATCCCCGTCAAACTGCCAGCGTCCGGCGACAAACGCGCGTTCATCGGCTGCCGCTGAAACTACTTCACCAAACAGCGTATCGTATTTTTCTGCCGCTGAGGTGACGGGTAATAACCGACACTCCATCCACGCCAGACATTTTTCTTCTATCATCGGCAGGCCAAGTTCAGGACCGTTCACGACCGGGATCCCGTAGCAGTTAAATTTGTCCTCATCGCGCCCGCTGACGCTACCGACCGCGTATGTCCAGTTGGCCGCCGCCACGCCGGGGATGACGATGCCAAACTTCCCGCTGCGCTCAATCAGCTCGCGCGACCAGGTGCTTTTATCCACGACTATTGCGATGCGCGGCGGTTCAAACTCAACGGGCATTGACCATGCGGCGGCCATCACGTTGCGTCTGTCGAGGCTTTCATCCCGACTGGTGATAAGCACAGTAGGGCCGTGGTTCAGCAGACGGCTGGCATGACGTAATTCAACAGGGCGAAAGTGGCTCATAGGATCTCCTCATCTACACCGATGAGTATGACGAAAAAGCACGTAAATCAAAGTGGATGCGTAAAATTAGTTTATAAACAGAACATCTCAATCAAAGGAAACTGATGTATGTCCCCATTTCTGACCGCCTATTTTGCCCGCATCGGCTGGGCGCAACCGACGCGGGTGGATATCGATACCCTGCGCGCGCTGCATTTACATCACAACTGTGCGATCCCTTTTGAGAATATTGATGTTGTTCTGCCTCGCGAAATCCAGCTTGACGATCGGTGCCTGGTCGACAAGCTGGTCACCGCACGTCGCGGAGGGTACTGCTTTGAGCAAAACGGCCTGTTCGAGCGCGTCCTGCGTGAAGTCGGGTTTACGGTGCGTAGCGTGCTGGGGCGCGTGGTATTAGCGAATCCGCCGCAAATGCCGCCGCGCACGCACCGCCTGCTGCTGGTTGAGCTTAACGGTGAGCGCTGGATTGCCGACGTCGGCTTTGGAGGCCAGACGCTGACGGCGCCGATTCGCTTGCTCGCTAATGAAGAACAGGAGACGCCGCACGGGCTGTATCGTCTGCTGAGCGAGGGGAACGACTGGGTGCTGCAGTTCCGGCACCACGAGCACTGGCAGTCGATGTACCAGTTTGACCTGACGACGCAGTATTTCAGCGATTACGTGATGGGGAATTTCTGGTCGGCGCACTGGCCGCAGTCGCATTTCCGCCATCATCTGTTGATGTGTCGCCATCTGCCGGACGGCGGCAAGCTGACGCTGACCAACTTCAACTTTACCCACTGGCGGAACGGCCATGTGGAGGAGCAGATCCATCTTCCCAACGCTGCGGCGCTATACCAGCTAATGCAGGAGCGCTTTGGTCTTGGGGTTGACGATCCGAAGCACGGCTTTACACTGTCAGAATTGACGGCGGTGATGGCAGGGTTTGATACACATCCTCAGGCCGGGAAATAATACGCAGGCCGGGTAAGGCGTCGCCGCTACCCGGCAACATCACTGCTTAGACGGCGTATTAAACAACTCGAGCGTGATTAATTTATCAAGATGGTTGTTAAAGGCGGCTTCGTCCATTTCGGGCATGTTTAAGATATACATTCCGTCAAGACCGCACACCAGACCAATCAAGCGCCAGGCAATATTTTCCGCCCGATCGCCCGGATTTAATGCCCCGGCCTCCGTTCCCGCTTTGATAAGCGCCACCGTTTCCTGGTGCCACATCTCCATGGTCATCACATAGGCGCCTTTGATGTCGGCATCGCGGTTGGCCAGGATCTGCGCCTCACGCCACAGGCGAATATAAGGCTCAAACCTCCCGTCATCGCTGCCGAGCATGGCATGGAGCTGTTCCCGCCAGCCGGCCTGTTTACCCGCAACATCCGCATCCAGCAGCTCGCGAATTAGCCGTACGAAGGCCAGCGATTTTAGTTCGCCGCCGGACGTAAAATGATGATGCACCTGGCCGGTGGCGATTCCGGCCTCGGCGGCAATACGGCGTACCGTCATTGCAGCCAGTCCTTCAGCCAGCGCCACGCGCATGGCGGCCTGTAAGATGGCTTCCCGCCGTTCATCCTTGCTCAGATATCGCATGTTTACTCACTCTCAATGGGAATGAAACGAGTGTAACAAAAAGCTGGACATGCGTTCAACTTTACGTAGGATCGCATCCTGGACATGTGTCCATGTTTTAAAAGAAAAGGAAATTTATGTTTCGTCAGTGGTTAGCGTTAGTGATTATCGTGCTGGTGTATATCCCGGTGGCGATCGACGCGACGGTGCTGCACGTGGCGGCGCCGACATTGAGCATGACGCTGGGCGCCAGCGGCAATGAATTGCTGTGGATCATCGATATTTACTCGCTGGTGATGGCGGGAATGGTGCTGCCGATGGGCGCCCTGGGTGACCGCATTGGTTTTAAACGACTGCTCATGATTGGCAGCACGCTGTTTGGCCTGTCGTCGCTGGCGGCAGCATTTGCCCCTTCAGCAGGGTGGCTGATTGCGGCGCGCGCCTCGCTGGCAATCGGCGCGGCGATGATTATTCCGGCCACGCTGGCTGGGATCCGCACGCTGTTTATCGACGCGCGGGATCGTAACATTGCGCTCGGCGTCTGGGCTGCGGTGGGCTCCGGTGGCGCGGCGTTTGGCCCGCTGATTGGCGGTATGCTGCTCGAGCATTTTTACTGGGGATCGGTGTTTTTAATCAACGTGCCGATCGTGCTGGTGGTGGTTTCGCTGGCAGCGCGTTTGGTGCCTCCTCAGAAGGGGCGTCCGGAGCAGCCGCTGAATATCAGCCATGCCATTATGCTGATTGTGGCGATTTTGCTGCTGGTCTACAGTGCGAAAACCGCGCTAAAAGGCGTCCTGTCACCGTGGGTGGTCGCGTCCGCGCTGGTGACCGGCTCGGTGCTGCTGTTTATCTTCGTGCGTATTCAGCTCCGCGCCCGCGTGCCGATGATCGACATGCGTCTGTTCTGCCATCGCATCATTTTAAGCGGCGTGGTGATGGCGATGACCGCCATGATTGCCCTGGTCGGATTTGAGCTGCTGATGGCCCAGGAGCTGCAGTTTGTTCATGGCTTTACGCCGTTTGAAGCGGGAATGTTCATGCTGCCGCTGATGGTGGCGAGCGGGTTTAGCGGACCGATCGCGGGTGTGCTGGTGGGTCGTCTCGGTCTGCGCATTGTGGCGGCTGGCGGAATGGGGCTCAGCGCCGTCAGCTTTATCGGCCTGTCGATGCTCGACTTCAGCACGCAGCAGCTACTGGCTTCTGCCATGATGGTGCTGCTCGGCTTCAGCGCCGCCAGCGCGCTGCTGGCCTCGACCTCGGCGATTATGGCCGCTGCGCCGAAAGAGAAGGCCGCCGCCGCAGGGGCGATTGAAACCATGTCCTATGAGCTGGGCGCAGGGCTGGGGATCGCCATCTTTGGTCTGTTGTTGACCCGCAGCTTCTCGGCGTCGATTGACCTGCCGCAGGGGCTGAACGCCTCGCTCGCAGATAAAGCCTCGTCATCCATTGGTGAGGCGATGAAGGTGGCGCAGGATCTGACCCCGACGCTGGCGGAGTCGGTGATTGAGGCGGCGAAAAGCGCGTTTATCACTTCGCACAGCGTGGCGCTGGGCAGCGCGGGCGGAATGCTGCTGCTGTTGGCAGTGGGGATCTGGTTTAGCCTGGCGAAGGCCAGGCCGCAGTAATACAGGGCGCGCGGTTGGCGCGGGTGGGGCAGTTGGGCTATGTTTTTTAAAGGATTATCTGACTCTTGCTGGAAAATATGAGCCCTCGCCACAGCAGTGAACCGTCCCAACCGCTCTCCCGGTTAACCCTGCTTGCAGGAGGCGCGCTGGGCGTCGTTTTTGGTGATATCGGCACCAGCCCGCTCTATACCTTCCGCACGGTGCTGTCGCTCTCTGAGCATGACCCTACGCCCGGCGTCATCCTGGGCCTGCTCTCCCTGATTACCTGGACACTCATCCTGGTAACGTCCATAAAATATGCCGCCTTTGCCATGCGAATTGATAATCATGGCGAGGGGGGCATCATGGCCTTAATGTCGCTTCTGGTGGAGAAAGGCAAAGGCGGGCGCTGGGTGATTTTTTCCGCCCTTATCGGTGCCGCTTTAATTTACGGTGACGGCGCGATAACCCCGGCTATCTCCGTGCTTTCTGCCCTTGAAGGGCTGGAGATGGTCATTCCTGAATCTCAGCCGTACATATTGCCCCTGACGGTGGCGGTCCTGCTGGCGCTGTTTCTTCTTCAGCCTTTTGGTACTGCTCGCATAGGGAAAATATTTGGCCCGGTTATGGCGGTTTGGTTTTTGGCGATTGCTGCGCTGGGCGTGCGGGGGATCGTTCAACACCCGTCGGTATTGCTGGCCCTCAACCCTGCGTACGGCATCGCGTTTTTGTTTTCGAACGGGTACACCAGTTTTCTGGTCCTGGGCGGCGTTTTTCTCTGCGTGACGGGTGCCGAGGCCCTGTATGCAGACATGGGGCATTTTGGCAAAAAGCCCATCTGGCTTGCCTGGTACGGCATCGTCTTTCCTTCGCTGCTGCTCAACTATGCCGGCCAGTCAGCGCTGATTCTGGCCGGTGCCGACAGCAAGCAAAACCTTTTCTACACGCTCTGTCCGCCTGTGCTCCAGGTTCCGCTCATCATTCTTGCCGCGCTGGCGACGATAATCGCCAGTCAGGCGATTATCACCGGCGCTTTTTCCATGACGCGCCAGGCCATACAGCTTGGCTGGTTACCCCGATTACGCATCAAGCAGACGGCGGCGGAAAGCTACGGTCAGATTTATATCGGGATAATCAACTGGCTGCTGATGGGGGTAACCATCGGGCTGGTGGTGTTCTTTAAATCCTCCGATAAGCTCGCCGCCGCGTACGGCATTGCCGTGTCGTTAACCATGCTGATGACCACGGGGCTGCTGTTTGTGGCAATGCGCGAAGTGTGGCGCTGGAGCCTGGCCAGCAGCGCGGTGATTGCCCTCTGCTTCCTGGTGATTGATGCCACCTTCTTATTTGCCAATCTGATTAAGGTCCTGGAGGGCGGCTATATTCCGCTGCTGATGGCCGCAGCGATTTGTACGGTGATGCTGATCTGGCACCGCGGCGTCAAGGCGGTATCCGCATCGGTGGGCGAGAAGGGCGTCAGCGTGGATGCGTTCTTTGCCCAGCTTCAGCAAAAGACGGTGCCAAGAGTGGCTGGCTCCGCCGTCTTTTTGACCCGGACACAGAACAATATTCCGCCGGTCATGCGCTCGCACGTCGCGCGAAACCGGGCGCTACAGCAGGACGTGTTGTCGCTTACCATTGATATTCTGAATGTGCCATACGTGGGGGAAGAACAACGCATCAGGGTAGAGCAGCGGGCGCCGGGCTACTGGCACGGCGTGGCGCAGTATGGCTTTATGGAACATCCGGACATCCCGCGTTTGTTGCAGGGGGTCAGCGAGATTAACGCGCTTTTTGCCACGGACGACGCAACCTGGTATGTCGGGCATGAAACTATTGTGGCAGGCGAGGGTGAGGCAGGTATGGCGGCCTGGCAACGGCACATCTTTGCGTTCATGAAGCGCAACTGTACGCACGTCATTAACCACTATCACCTTCCCAGCGATCGGGTTGTCGAAATCAGCCGACGCGTTGCCGTGTAGATTCTGGCGAAAGCAGAGCTCCTCTGCTTTCGCACCGTTCTATCTCTCAAGGGCCGCGGACAGAACGCTATGCAATAGCACGTTCGCCCCTTTTTCCGACCATTCTGGCAAGATCCTCTCCGCTTCGTTATGGCTGATGCCTTTCACGCAGGGGATAAAGATCATGCTGGCGGGCGCCATTTTGCTGACATAGCAGGCGTCGTGTCCCGCACCGGAGACCATTGGTTTCGACGAATAGCCCAGCTCCGTCACGGCCTTCTCCGTACGAGCGAGGCATTCGGCATCAAACGCGATGGGCGCGTAGTCAAAAATGCGCTCAACGAGAGCCGACACGCCGCGCAGGCTCAGGCTTTCAGCCACCTTATGCAGCGCCGCTTCCATGGCTTCCAGAGCCGCCTGCGCCGGATGGCGAAACTCCACGCTGCATTCAACACGAGACGGCACGACGTTGCGCGAGTTTGGCGTAACCTTCGCCATACCGATCGTCGCGCGTCCGTCCGGCGCATGCCGATAGCCAATCTCTTCCACTTTCAATGCAAGCTCAGCGAAGGCGGTCAGCGCGTCACGGCGGCTGTGCATCGGCGTCGTGCCCGCGTGAGCGGCGAATCCGTCCAGCGTCAGGGTAAACCAGCGCTGGCCCATTGCCGCGCGGACGAGCCCGATATCCAGGGCTTCGTCTTCCAGGATCGGGCCCTGTTCGATGTGCAGCTCGTAGCAGGCGTGAACGGGAAACGCACGGGCAGGGGTTTCACCCCGGTAGCCAATGCTCTCCAGCGCTTCGCCCACGGTGATACCGTTGCTATCCGCGCGGGCGTGGGCGTACGCTTCGCTAAACTGCCCCGTCCAGACCCCTGAAGCGAGCATGGCTGGCGCAAATCGCGCGCCTTCTTCGTTGGTCCAGTTAACCAGCACGATGTCACGCTCCGTCTCAACGTGATGGTCATTGAGGGTACGCAGCAGCTCCAGCCCGGCCAGCACGCCGTAAACCCCGTCGTAGTTACCGCCCAGCGGCTGGGTATCCACATGTGAACCCGTCATGACCGGGGCAAGCTGCGGGTTTTTCCCCGCGCGGCGGATAAACATGTTGCCCATGCTGTCGACATCGCAGGTAAAACCGGCGTCCAGTGCCCAGTCGCGCAGCAGATTACGCGCAACACGATCTTCCTCGCTCAATGCCAGACGGGTCACGCCACCGGCGGGCGTGCCGCCGATCTGCGCCATCATCTCAAGCGTTGACCACAGCCGTTCGGCGTTGACGCGGATCATGGCTTGTCCTTGCTGCTGCGGTAGCGGAAATCACAGCACGCACCGCCCTGCATGATGGTGGTGGTGCGGGTTAGCTCAACGTCCGGCGCATAGCCAACGATGAATTTTTCATCCCGCGCGCAGGAGAGCAGATGACCAATCTCGCCCAGCCCCATTTCGTGGTACATCTCCGCGTAGCGGCAGCGGGTCACGTTGTAGTTGTACTGCTGGTCGTCGGCGTCGATCACCTTCACGTCAAGCGCGTTATCTTTTTCCCACAGATACTGCAGGGCGATGAAGCTCTTTACGTCCGTGCCGTTGGGTTCTTTGCTGGCAAACGCTTTACCAGCGTCAATCGCGGCCTGCTCAATGGCCTCGCCAATCACCGCCTGGGCGCGGGCTTTCCCTATCTCGCGCACCAGGATTTCATAAATTGGCTTAATAATTTCGGCTTCAATTTTGCGGCGGGCGAGAATGCCCAGCTCGTTATTATCACTCATCACATTGCCTCGCTGCGTTACTTCGCTTTTGCGCCGCCCAGCACGGTCTGCGGCTGCCATTTTCCGTCGACCACCTTGTAGACCGTGAACGACGGCGATTTCAGGTTGCCCTCTTTATCAAACGCGATCTGTCCGGTGACGCCGGAATAGCTGATGGCGCGCAGGGCGGGCAGATAGTCGGACGGCTCAACGGAGTTTGCTTTTTCCATTGCCGCAACCAGCACGCGCGTGGCGTCATAGGCGAACGGGGCGTGCAGTTCGATATGGGTGTGGTAGCGGGACTGATAGGCCTGCTCAAACGCTTTGCCGCCCGGCATCTGGTCAACGGGCAGACCCGGCTCCAGCGCGACCACGCCTTCGCCTTCTTTCTGCGCCAGCTTCAGGAACGTCTGGCTGACGAATCCGCCTGCGCCCATCAGCGTGGCGTTCATGCCCAGCTGTTTGATGCGACGCGCCAGCGGTGCGGCCTGGCTGTCGACGCCGCCGAAGAAGATCAGATCGGCGTTTTTACTGCGGATGGCGGTCAGTACGGCGCTGAAATCGACCGTTTTGTCATCCACGTACTGACGATCGACAATTTTCACGCCCTGCGCTTCAAGCGATTTAATAAACTGGTCTGCAAGCCCCTGACCAAATGCGGTACGGTCGTCGATCACCGCAATGCGTTTGGCTTTCAGGGTATTCACCGCGTACTGACCGGCAAGCTGACCGCCGTCATCGTCATGTCCCATCACGCGGAAGCTGGTATCAAAACCTTGTTGCGTATAGGCGTGACCGGTCGCGACCGGTGCAACCTGGGCGATGCCCGCATCGTGATAAATGCGCGCCGCAGGAATGCTGGTACCGGTGTTCCAGTGGCCGACCACGCCCGCCACGCCGCTGTCCACCAGACGCTGCGCCACGGCCACGGCGGTGCGCGGGTCGGACTGATCGTCTTCGGACTGCAGTTTGAAGGTTACCGCTTTGCCGCCGATGGTCGGGTGCTGCTTGTTAATGTCGTCAATGGCCAGCTGCGCGCCGTTCTCCAGATCCTTACCGATACGGGCAGACGGGCCGGTGAGCGGGCCTGCCAGACCGATAACCACGGTTTCACCGTCGACTGCCCAAGCGGCCGTCGAGGCAAAACTGCCGAGGAGGATAGCGGCGCTGAGCGCACTGATTTTTACTGTTTTCATTGTTTTTCCCTGATGTTGACTGGTGTTGTTAAACAGGCATTTCGCCCAAATAAATCTGTGCAATCTGGTCATCATTGAGCAGCGCTTTCGATTCGCCGTGATGGACGATGCTGCCGCTGTCCATCACCCACGCGCTGTCGGTGACTTCCAGCGCGAGACGGGCGTTTTGTTCGATAAGCAGCAGGGCAACGCCGCGTTCGCGCAGCCCGGCGATAACGGCAAAAATGTTCTCGACCATCTTCGGGGCAAGGCCCATCGACGGCTCGTCGAGGATCAGCAGCCGCGGGCGGCTGAGCAGGGCGCGGTTAAGGGCAAGCAGCTGTTGCTCGCCACCGGACAGCAGCCCGGCAAGCTGATGCTGGCGCTCGCCCAGGCGCGGGAAGCGCTCGAAGATCTCGTTCATCTCGCGCCTGACGGTGACAGTGTCACGCCTGAGCCAGGCACCCATCTGCAGGTTTTCCAGCACCGTCATTCGGGAGAAGATCCCCCGTCCTTCCGGGACCATCACCAGTCCGTCACGGAGCAGGGTTTCGGGCCTGTGCTTACGCACCGCTTTACCGTTGAATTCAATACGGCCGCTAAAGTTTTCCAGCCCGGTAATGGCGCGCACGGTGGAGCTTTTCCCCGCGCCGTTCGCGCCGATCAGCGTAGCCTGTTCGCCCTCGTGCAGGGTAAAGGAGACATCGCGTACGGCCTGAATGCCGCCGTAATGCACGTCCACACGTTCCACCTTCAGTAATTCAGACATGGGCGTTGCCTCCAAGCCAGGCGGCGATCACTGCCGGGTCGCGACGCACGCTCTCCGGCGTGCCGCTGGCTAGCGTTTTGCCGTAATCAAGCACCGTCAGGCGATCGCAGATGCCCATCACCAGCTTGACGTCATGTTCAATCATCAGCAGGGTTTTGCCGTCATCGCGCAGTCGGATAAGCAGCTCGCCGAGCGCCACTTTTTCCGCTGCGTTCATCCCGGCGGCGGGTTCGTCCAGCGCCAGCAGCAGCGGTTCCGTTGCCAGCGCGCGGGCAATCTCCAGACGGCGCTGATGACCATAGGCCAGATCGCAGGCGCGGTAGTGGGCGAACTTCGCAATGCCGGTGTACTCCAGCCAGTGCCAGGCCAGTTCTCGAGTCTGTTTCTCTTCTTCGCGAGCGCGTTTGTGACGGCTCAGCGCGGCCCACAGGCCGTTACGGGTGCGCACGTGGCGGCCCACCATCACGTTTTCCAGCACCGACATGTCGTTAAAGAGGCGCACATTCTGGAAGGTGCGTGCGATCCCGGCGGCGGTGACTTTCTCAATGTGCTTTGGGAAATAGGGCTTGTCGGCAATTGAAAATTCACCGCTGTCCGCCGGATAAAGCCCGGTGATCAGGTTAAAACAGGTGGTTTTTCCCGCCCCGTTAGGACCAATCAGGCCGTAGATCTCGCCCTTGTTCACGGCGATCGAAACGTCATCCACGGCGGTAAGCCCGCCGAAGCGTTTGGACATGTTGCGTACGGTTAACAGACTCATGTATTCACCTCCTTGTGGCGTACCGGCCAGATCCCGGCAGGACGCACCAGCATGACCAGCACCAGCGCCAGGCCGTAGAACAGCTGACGCAGCACTTCCGGGTCAATCAGTACCGTACCGAACAGCGCCTGCTGAACCGGGGCTGCCTGACTGCGCAGCAGTTCCGGCAGGGCGGTAAGCAGTATCGCGCCGAGGATCACGCCCGGAATATGTCCCATCCCGCCCAGCACCACCATCGCCAGCACGGCAATGGATTCCTGTAACGTGAAGGATTCCGGGGAGACAAAGCCCTGGAACGCGCCGAACAGGGCTCCCGCCACGCCGCCAAAAGAGGCTCCCATCGCAAAGGCCAGCAGCTTATAGTTACGCACGTTGATGCCCATCGCGCGAGCCACATCCTCATCTTCACGGATGGCGTGCCAGGCGCGACCAATACGGGAATGCTGCAGGCGCAGGCAGACAAAAATAATCGCCACAATCACCAGCATCAGCAGGTAGTACCACAGCCACAGCGCGGGCACTTTGAAACCTAACCAGTGATATACGCCGCTAAACTTCAGGCCGAACAGATTCAGCGTATCCACCCCGGTAATGCCCTTCGCACCGTTGGTAATGTTCACCGGACGGTCGAGGTTGCGCATCAGGATGCGGATGATTTCGCCAAAGCCGAGGGTCACTATCGCCAGGTAGTCCCCGCGCAGCTTCAGCGTGGGAGCACCCAGTAAAATGCCGCAGACAGCAGCGACGAGCGCCGCCAGCGGAATAATCAGCAGATATGAGGTGTGCAGCCCGTCCGGGAACCAGACGTTGAGGATCGGAAACACCTCCAGCAGGTGCGGCGAGGCCATCAGTGCCGCGAGGTAGGCGCCGACCGCGTAAAAGGCGATAAAGCCCATGTCCAGCAGGCCGGTATAGCCCACCACAATATTGAGCCCCAGCGCCAGCATGATGTAGAGCAGGGCGAAGTCGATAACACGCACCCAGTAGTTGCCGCCAAGCTGCGTGGCCACCACGGGAGCAACCAGCAGCGCGAGGCAGAACAGGACCATGCCTGACCAGAATTTGCGCGTCGCCGCCGGGGTTTGTAGTTGAAGCGTGGTCATTGTTTCCCTCACGCCCTGTGCGCTACGCGCTCGCCCAGCAGGCCTGCCGGACGGAAGACCAGCACCAGAATCAGAACCATGAAGGCAAAGACGTCCTGATAGTTGCTGCCTAAGACGCCATGGGTCAGTTCACCCAGGTAACCTGCGCCCAGCGCTTCGATAATGCCGAGCAGGATCCCGCCAATCATGGCGCCACGAATGTTGCCAATGCCCCCCAGCACGGCGGCGGTAAAGGCTTTGATCCCGGGCAAAAAGCCCATCGAGAAGCTGGCGTTGCCGTAGTTGCTCGCCATCATGACGCCTGCCAGCGCGGCGAACACGCCGCCAATGGCGAACGTCAGGGTAATAATGGCATTGGGGTTAACCCCCATCAGCGTGGCAACGCGCGGGTTTTCCGCCACGGCGCGCATGCCGCGGCCCAGGCGGGTGTATTCAACCAGCAGCCATAGCCCGGTCATCACCGCAAGCGCCAGCGCCACGGTAACAATGCCGGTGACGGTCACAATGGCGGGGGGATGCAGTTCGCTTCCTGACGTCACGGCGATCGGTTCCATGGGCAGGATCTGCGGGAACATCAGGGGGTTGCGCGTCCAGATGATCATCGCCACGGTTTGCAGCAGGACCGAGACGCCGATACCCGAGATAAGCGGTGCCAGGCGCGGGGCGTTGCGCAGTCGACGATAGGCAAAGCGCTCCACGGCCATTGCCAGCAGGGCGCAAACGGCCATGGCAACCGCCAGGGCTACGCCAAGCTGCAACAGCAGCGGCATGTGTGGAAAGGTGGTATTCAGGGCGTTAATGGCGGAGAGCGTGGTGAGCGCACCGACCATCAGAATATCGCCGTGAGCAAAGTTAATAATGCGCAAGATGCCATACACCATGGTATAGCCCAGCGCGATCAGCGCGTAAATGCTGCCCAGCATCACACCGTTGATCAGTTGTTGTATGAGTGTATCCAACGTCTGTTCCCGCAAAGTCTTTTTTCTGCGGCTACCATCCAATAAATGAATTTAATTGTAAAATACACATATATTATTTCTTATGATAAACCGGCATTTCTTTATCTTTATGATTTATATAAAGATAATGCAATCGTATTTTCAGGTGAAAAGTCTAAAGAAATCAACATATGAATAAAACAGAACAATTGTCAGCTTTGTCTGCGTATGCAGACAGCCGTCTGGCAAACGATCCGCCGCTTCGGGCCGTCCGTGCCTTTGAGGCCATCGCCCGGCTGGGCAGCGTCACGCTGGCCGCGCAGGAACTGGATATCTCACCGTCGGCGGTCAGTCATCAGCTCAAGGTCCTCGAAGGGTATCTGCAAATGCCGCTGACGGAACGTCAGGGGCGCAGGCTGGTGCTGAGCCAGCACGGACGTGAATATTACCGCTCGATCCGTGCGGCGTTTAACGTGCTGCGCCAGGCAACGGAGCATCTGGCCGAGCAGGCACAAACGCGTCAGGTCACCATCAGCCTGATCCCGCTTTTTGGCATGGGGTGGTTTATCCCGCGTCTGCCTGATTTTATGCGTGCCAACCCGCAGACCGAGATCAACGTTGTGTATGCCAACCATCGTAACTATCTGAGCGATGCGTCGGATATGTCGATTCGTTTTGGTAACGGCCAGTGGGCGGGCTATCAGAGCGAAAAGCTGATTTCCGGACAGATGGTGCCGGTGTGCAGCCGCGCGTTTTTGCGCATTCATGGCCATATCGATACGCCTGAGCAACTGCTGCAAATGCCGCTGCTGCATGATGAGGAGCGCACCAGCTGGCCGCAGTGGTTTCAGTTGCAGGGGGTAAAACGGTCTCTGCGGCGCAGCGGCCCTTTGTTTGAAGACGGACTGTTGACGCTGGCGGGCGTACAGGCCGGGCTGGGCTGCGCGCTGATGCGCGAGCCGCTGATCGCGCCTTATCTTGAGAGCGGCGAGCTGGTTAAGATATTTGACTTACCCATTGACGACGGGCGCGACTATTATCTCTGCACGCGTGCCGATTCAGAGATGACCGAGGACGGTAAGCTGCTGCAAAACTGGCTTCGTCGTGCTGCAGGCGTTGAACCGCTTACGGCGTAAGCAGGCACTGCTTATCCAGAGCTTCAATTTCCGAACCGCTGTAGCGCGCGTATTGCCCGGTCAGGCCAAAAAACGCGGGCTGGGTTTCGGTGTAGATTTCCGCGGCGAGCACCAGCCGGCGTCGCTCATCTTCGCCCATCTCAAGCAGCGTCCAGGGAATGAAATAGCGCGACGTGGAGGTCAGTTTGAACCACAGCGGGCAGCCGCAGCCGGGACAGAACCAGCGTTCACCGCGCGCCGATGACGCGAAATGAGAAGGGGCGATAGAGTCTTGCTCAAGAAGCGGTTCGCCCTGCGGCTCAAGATACATGGCAATGCCGCCCGACCACTTCTGGCATTGGGTGCAGTGACATGCGTATACGTCAAAATTATTGAGGCTCACGCTGAACTGACTCATTCCGCACAAGCAGCGTCCTTTGAATATGTGCATGGCGTACTCCTTGTTGACGCCAGAAATCCGTATAAAAAAAGCCAGCCGCATGGGCTGGCCTTTTATCGTGACAAATCTTAGAACTGGTAGGTCAGGCCTACAGCTACGATGTTGTCGGTAGCAACGCCAGTTGCTTTGGTGAAGCTGTTGTCGTCAACCAGGTTGATTTTGTAATCAACATAGGTAGACATGTTTTTGTTGAAGTAGTAGCTCGCGCCAACGTCAACGTATTCAACCAGATCCTGGTCGCCGTATGAACCCAGGTCTTTACCTTTGGATTTCAGGTAAGCGATGGATGGACGCAGGCCGAAGTCGAACTGGTACTGAGCAACAACTTCGAAGTTCTGAGCTTTGTTCGCGATATAACCGTCACCGAAGTTGGTCATGTTGCGGGTTTCAGAGTAGGTGGTTGCCAGATAGATGTTGTTCGCATCGTATTTCAGGCCAGCAGCCCATACTTCTGCGTTCTCACCGCCAGCGTTAACGGTGTTAGCGACGCGACCTGCAGCAACCTGACGGTCAGTACGGTCAGATTTCGCGTAGGTTGCACCGACACCGAAACCGTCCATTTCATAGGTAGAAGACAGACCCCAGCCGTCACCGTTCGCTTCGGTGATGTCGTTACGGTCGTTTTTACCCTGGTACTGAGCGGCAACGTTCAGACCGTCAACCAGACCGAAGAAGTCGGTGTTACGGTAGGTTGCAACGCCAGTCGTACGGCCAGTCATAAAGCCATCGGTCTGAGTCCAGGTATCACCACCGAACTCTGGCAGAACGTCAGTCCACGCGCCGATGTCGTAAGCAACACCGTAGTTACGACCGTAGTCGAATGAACCGAATTCGTTGAATTTCAGACCCGCGAAGGCCAGACGGGTTTTGTTGCCGTCAGAGCCCTGTGATTCAGAACGGTTGCCTTTGAACTCATATTCCCACTGGCCGTAACCGGAAAGCTGATCGTTGATCTGGGTTTCGCCTTTGAAGCCCAGACGAACGTAAGTTTTATCGCCGTCGTTATCAGTATCATCAGAGAAATAGTGCAGACCTGTTACTTTACCGTACAGATCCAGCTTGTTACCGTCTTTGTTATAAATTTCAGCCGCGTTTACAACGCCTGCTGCCAACATGGAAGTCACTGCCACTGCAACTAATTTAAGTTTCATCTTAAATGTTCCTTATAATTTTCTTTGGTATTTCCTGAGCCACTTTGAACGATTTCTAAACGAGGCTGATCGTCAATGGCATGCTATTTTTAAAAATCTTGTAGTCCTATTTCAATAATAAGTTTCAAATTATTAGCAATAATTTCATTTAGTGTGATCGAGATCGGGTAAATGACGATGAAATAGCGTCAAATGATTAGCATTTAATCAATTAATTGCCGGGTTGATTGCTGTGGATATAGTTTCTTTATGGTTTTATAAAAAGTGGTAATTATCGGTATTTCCGTTCATTTTTGAGGGGTGGATGGTATTTATAGCCGTAATGCCTTGTTTTATAGCTTTAATGCACGGAATTTCCGTTCTGAAGGATAAAATAAACAGAAACATACTATTGCACTTTGTGCTATTAATCCTGTGAGTATTTGGACAGTATTAATCACCCGCCGGTGTCAATTTATGTCAATGCGGGAGGGCCGGAATTTACGAAAGGGGGTGGAATATAAACAGAATCTAAACACGTGCTCTACTGTTCATATGAATATTTTGGCGTGCGCTCACATATTAAATTTATGTTAATTATTTGCTGTCGGGATAAATATTTCTCGACAGCAAAACCGACATTATTGTCTTGTTGCGTACCAGCAGAGCAACGACCCGGCGCAGACCATCAGCGCGCCTTGCCAGAACGAGAATGAGAGGGGCGAACTCAGCACTGCGGCGGCAAGCGCGGCGGAGAGGACAGGGGTAAAATAGGATACGGCAGCGAGTACCGTGACGTTACCGTGAAGGATGCCAATATTCCATGCGGCGTAACCAAACCCAAGCGCAATACCGCACATGACGAGTTTCACTATCACCGGAAGCGTAAACACCATCTCAGGCTGATCGCTCAGGAAATATTTCACCCACAGGCTCAGCGCGGTCAGCAAAACAAACAGCGTGATGCCGTTTTGTCCTTTCGCAAATTTGCTGGTGACCGTGCAGTAGGCGGCCCAGATAAATGCCCCGGCAAACGCCAGCGCGTAGCTCAGCGGGCTGGAAACGATATTGCGGGTTATTTCATCAAGATGTAAACCCTGTTCACCGCCCAATACCCAGCAGACACCCAGCAATGAGACGGCTAAGCCGGGGATCACCCACAGGGTCGATTTCTGCCCGTTGAACAAGATGGCAAACACAATGGTCAGGCTTGGCCAAAGGTAATTGACCATGCCCACTTCTATTGCCTGCGAGCGCGTTGCGGCATAGCCCAGCGACAGCGCCAGGCATATTTCGTAGCTGACAAATAAAACGCTGCCGGCAATAAGATAGCGGGGTGAAAACCGCCTGATATCAGGAAATCCTACCGTCACCAGACACAGTAATCCGCTGAGGGTGTAAATCATCGCCGCACCGCCTACCGGGCCCAGTCCCTCACTCACGCTGCGAATAAGGCCGACCATGGTGCTCCATAACAGTATTGCCGCCAGCCCAATAAGCGTTGCTCTTTTTCTGTCCATTACTTCGCCATTGTAATAACAATCAAAGGAAAAATGTATCGCATTCATCCTGACGCTGTCGCCAATTATTCTCTTAAACCGTTAATCAAAAAGGAGTATTTAAAGGTTCCGGGGGGGACTATTAAGGGGGGGAAGGCAGATGACCTTGATTTGACGCAAAAAAATTAGGGGCTTTGCTGTTAGTTTGCGGCGCGAAGTCTTTTCAGATAACGAGGACAACAATGGACGTCAGCCGCAGACAATTTTTTAAAATCTGCGCGGGCGGTATGGCCGGAACAACGGCAGCCATGCTGGGATTTGCTCCCAAAATGGCGCTGGCACAGGCACGCAACTATAAGCTGCTGCGCGCAAAAGAGATCCGTAACACCTGCACATACTGCTCCGTAGGTTGTGGGCTTTTAATGTATAGCCTGGGCGATGGCGCGAAGAACGCCAGAGAAGCGATTTACCATATTGAAGGGGATCCGGATCATCCGGTAAGCCGCGGCGCACTTTGCCCGAAAGGGGCGGGGCTGCTGGACTATGTACACAGCGAAAACCGCCTGCGCTACCCGGAATACCGCGCACCGGGTTCTGATAAATGGCAGCGTATCTCCTGGGATGAGGCCTTCTCCCGTATTGCCAAATTAATGAAAGCCGACCGCGACGCTAACTTTATTGAAAAGAACGCCCAGGGCGTAACGGTTAACCGCTGGTTATCCACCGGTATGCTGTGCGCCTCGGCGGCGAGTAATGAAACCGGCATGCTGACGCAAAAATTTGTGCGCTCTCTCGGCATGCTGGCGGTAGACAACCAGGCGCGCGTCTGACACGGACCAACGGTAGCAAGTCTTGCTCCAACATTTGGTCGCGG
>NZ_JUMS01000040.1:0-239 GCF_001059415.1 Enterobacter sp. 940_PEND | reverse complement strand
TGACTTTTAATCAATTGGTCGCAGGTTCGAATCCTGCACGACCCACCAATTTTAATGTCTTACTCAGATATTAAACGTGAAGGATAACGTTGCTTTAGCAACGGCCCGAAGGGCGAGGCGAAGCCGAGTCATCCTGCACGACCCACCAATTTTATTGGTTCCGAGTGATAATTCAGGCAACACCCAAAAGGGTCGTTAGCTCAGTTGGTAGAGCAGTTGACTTTTAATCAATTGGTCGC
>NZ_JUMS01000039.1:0-1919 GCF_001059415.1 Enterobacter sp. 940_PEND | reverse complement strand
TTTTTTTTTTTCATCCCTGCCCGCTACCCTGTAAACCTTTCTTCTGCGTTGCCGTTAACAGTAGGTAAGCCATGTTTGGTTTTTCTTCCGGAGCCCTGATGACTCTTAGTGATGATGAGCGACACCTGCTTGTGTCCGTTGTTTCGGTCTGGCTACGGCGTGCCGGAGGGGATGCCGGAGCCATGATGCTGGATGCATACCGGCAGATTTTGTCTGAAACCGAACCGGCCGTAAGGACTGTCATGCTCGAATTTCTTGAATCCGTTCGCATTCATTACATTTCGTCCTGAGCATTTTCTGTATTTCTGTCCATACTTAAACGAGGCGGCCGTCACGGACGGTGGTCGTCGTTCCATGATGCTGTTATGGACGAGTGAGAGTAATCTAATCTAACTTGATTGAGTTCCGGGCGTGCCGCCCGGTTTTTTTTGCTGTTTCCCGGTGTCCGTTCCGGGACAGGATGTGCATTTGTAATACCGCGCACGCGCCGGCATCACAAATACCCTGGTCAGGGCTGCGCCCCGACACCCCGCCATCGCCTCACGGCCGCGCACTGAATTGCGCACCCGTTCACCGATTTTCACGCATTTTCCTCGCCTATCTGTGCGTTCAGCATGGCGTAAAGCGCTTCGGCCTGATCGTGCAGGTGCTCACAGCAGCCGGCAGCCTCATCCAGATCCATCTGCTCGAGCCGCTCAAGGAGGAGAAGTGTCTGTGCGCGGATAAATTTGGCCATATTGAGGGCGGCGGATTCCTGTCTGGTCACTGGTGATTTTCCCCGTCTGGTGATGATTTTTGCGTGAAAAGAGCATGGCGTCATTCTGGTGCATAGTCATGCATGCCGTTAAAATTTAACAGGCGCGTTTCTGACGGGTTCCGGGGTGGTTTGTTGTGGTTTTTGTCATGGTTTCGTCAGGAACGCGCTGAACGCGTCTCAGGCGGTGCGGGCAACGGATGTTATGGTAAATTCTTGGGGGCTTGATTATAAAATACCGCACTTCCTCTTATGTCTTGTGCTTTTTAGACAACCCTGAAAGCTTTTAGCTTTGGTGATGCAATTTGCTGGGATTTTGGCGGAGAACCACAGGTAAAGAAAAAGGCCACATTAGCGGCCTTTTTCGGAGAAGATGCTCAGTGCGGAATTTCGGAGACTTCTTTAACGTCGGTTTTATTGATCTGCTGTTTGACACCATTCGCGTCTGTATAGCCAAGCAGGCCTGAGTCTGATTCTTTAGGTTTGCCGTCGCTGACAATAGTGCGACCGTCATTGGTGTGTATGGCATAGCTTGTGCGCGTGCAGCCGGTGAGGGCTGAAAGCGCAACTGCCGCTGCGAACACTGAAACAAAAATCTTTTTCAAAGCCAGCTCCTTTTATCCATATCAGTTTTGGTCACTAACCATCTAACTATAGGTCATTTTTTATGTGAAAAGAGGCTTGATGGTGGGCTGTATATCGAGTTAGGCGCGAGGTGCTATGGTCAAAGTGTGGTGTCAGGCGGGGAGGAGGCTTATATGAGATGTAATCCGGCCGATACATATACCAAGATGATTTAAGTATTCCTCTTTGTGAGGTTGGATGTCTAATTTATAAAGGATCTTCTTGAGATCCTTTTTTTCCGCGCGTAATCTCTTGCCCTGTAAACGAAAAAACCACCCTGGCAGGTGGTTTTTCGAAGGTTAGGTAATCCTGGCAGATCCCCTAACCGTGGTAACAGTCTTGTGCGAGACATGTCACCAAATTTGTCCTTTCAGTGTAGCCTCACTAAGGCCGCCACTTCAAGAACTCTTGAGACATCTCTCGCACATCCTGTTTGCCAATGGCCGTTGCCAATGGCGATTAGTCGTGTCTTTCCGGGTTGGACTCAAGTTGATAGTTACCGGATAAGGCGCAGCGGTCGGACTGAACGGGGGGTTCGTGC
>NZ_JUMS01000038.1:0-1469 GCF_001059415.1 Enterobacter sp. 940_PEND | reverse complement strand
CTTACGGAAACGCTTCGGCGATTTACAGCCGGACCAGGGCATCGCTGTAAATCTGTCATTATTCTGAAGACAGTCTTATTGCTTCTGAATACATGTTTACAAAGGGGCCCCTCTCCGCTAAGAGGAAGACTCATTTTTTAATTTTCGTAATACGGAGCACCTGATGGTCACCACACACGTTTTTATCGCGGTTAGTCTTGATGGTTACATCGCCCGACAGAATGACGATATCGACTGGCTGCTGCAGCGCGACGATCCGGCGGAAGATCATGGCTATGAGGCGTTCATCGCGGACAAAGACTGCATCGTGATGGGACGAGGGAGTTATGAGAAGGTACTGACCTTTGACGCATGGCCTTACGATCGTCCCGTGCTGGTGCTCTCGCGACGGCTTGCCGATACGCCCGTGCCGGAGGCGCTGAGGGGCAAAGTGCAGTTCTCATCCCGCACGCCAAAGGAGGTGCTTGACGAACTCGCTACGCAGAACGTTCATCGCGTCTATCTTGATGGCGGACAGGTGATCCAGTCGTTCCTGCGCGAAGGACTTGTAGCCGATATGGTGATCACGACCGTACCTGTACTGCTCGGGGAGGGAAAACCGCTGTTCGGAACGTTGTCCCGGGATATTGATTTGACACTGGTATCAAGCCGCAGCTTCCCTTCGGGCCTGGTGCAGTCGCATTATCGCCTGACGCCATAACCCTATCGCAACGGTCTGCGCAAAAAAAACCGCCAAAAAATGGCGGTAAATGCTTGCATGGATAGATTTGTGTTTTGGTCTCTACGTCCCGACACTCCATGGCCGGGTAGCGGATCTCACACAATCTAACACCTGTTGTCTTAACGAACGCTAAACAACCTTATTAACCAGTATGGGTATTGATCTGCAAATAACGCATAAGGCCCTGCTCAGCGCTCTGTTTTGCATCGTCATTAATGGCTTCCAGATAAAAGGAGCGAGCGACACCATAAGGTGCTTTTTCAGAGGGATACACCGCAAACTGGAATGTTTTTCCTCTCGCCTGATGAGTGCAGTCTAATTCCCAACGCTGATCGTTCACTTTTTTGCTGGCGCAGGCAACGCTACCATAATCGCTGGTTAAATAAGAACCCACGCGAATTTCTGCAGATTGAATATATTCTGGTTCGTCATTACCTGCATAACGAACCCCTGCAGCGGCTCCAACAGCCACTGCCAGAAGCGCAAGCGCTATTATTTTTTTCATTTATAAATGACCTGTTCCTTAGCCTAAGATTACTATTATATAAGATTAATCCGTAATGCATACCTCCAATTGTGGACCAGAAATGGTAGTTTACAAAGATTAAGATGTTTTTAGGAACTGTCCTAACCGCTATTTCGAACGCACATTATTTGACATTTTCTTTGCGCTAATTTTAATTTTTGAATAATAACCCGGTAATGACTCCAACTTATTGATAGTGTTTTATGTTCAGATAATGCCCGA
>NZ_JUMS01000037.1:0-34360 GCF_001059415.1 Enterobacter sp. 940_PEND | reverse complement strand
GGCTACGAACCGAGCGGTCGGAGGTTCGAATCCTCCCGGATGCACCATCTTCTCCTTCTTTGTTTATTCCTTCGACGTTCCGTCAGCAATCACACTCTCAATCAGCGACAAAAATCACCATTTACGATAAAGTAATGCTTTGTTAATCGTTTAGCGAGAGCACGATGTACGCACAGTATGACGGTTTGATCTTCGATATGGACGGCACTCTCCTGGATACCGAACCCACGCATCGTCAAGCCTGGACTGACGTCCTGGGCCGCTACGGAATGCGTTTCGATCTTCAGGCGATGATTGCCCTCAACGGATCCCCCACCTGGCGTATTGCGCAGGCCGTGATTGAACTGAATCAGGCCGATCTCGACCCGCATCTGCTCGCGCGCGAAAAAACCGATGCGGTAAAAGCCATGCTTTTAGATACCGTACGCCCTCTGCCGCTGATTGATGTGGTAAAAGAGTGGCACGGTCGCCGCCCGATGTCGGTAGGAACTGGCAGTGAAAGCTCGATTGCAGAAGCTTTGCTCAATCATCTTGGCCTGCGCCACTATTTTTCTGCGGTGGTCGCCGCCGATCATGTTAAACATCACAAGCCCGCACCGGACACCTTCCTGCTTTGCGCAGAGTTAATGGGCGTCCCGGCGGCAAAATGTGTCGTGTTTGAAGACGCCGATTTCGGCATTCAGGCCGCGCGTGATGCCGGTATGGATGCGGTGGATGTGCGCTTACTGTGAGTGACGCGCTGTCACTTGCTTCATTATTCGCCAGCAGTTTTTTAAGCGCCACGCTGTTACCGGGAAATTCGGAAGTGGTGCTGGTGGCGATGCTGTTGTCCGGCGTGAGTCAGCCCTGGCTGCTTGTATTAATAGCAACAATGGGTAATAGCCTTGGAGGGCTGACTAACGTTATTCTTGGGCGTTTCTTTCCGCTGCGCGAAAAATCGCGCTGGCAGGAAAAGGCAGTCGACTGGCTAAAACGCTATGGCGCTGCCACGCTGTTATTAAGCTGGATGCCTGTAATAGGCGATTTACTGTGTCTGCTGGCGGGATGGATGCGCATCTCCTGGGGACCGGTGCTCTTTTTTTTGTGCCTTGGCAAGGCGTTGCGCTATGTTCTCGTGGCGTGGGCAACACTACAGGGTATGACGTGGTGGCACTAATTGGTGGAATAAATACGCGACCTTCAATCGTCAACCATTACAATTATGCTGAGTAACATTACTTTGACAGGCGGGAGGTCAATTTGATCCCGGACGTATCTCAGGCGCTGGCCTGGCTGGAAAACCACCCTCAGGCATTGAAGGGTATTCAGCGTGGTCTTGAGCGTGAAACGCTGCGCGTTAACGCGGACGGTAGCTTAGCGACGACGGGTCACCCGAAGGCGTTAGGCTCGGCGCTGACACATAAATGGATCACAACCGATTTCGCTGAAGCACTACTGGAGTTCATCACGCCAGTAGAGGGTGATATTGATCATATGCTGACGATTATGCGCGATATCCATCGCTACACCGCGCGCAACATGGGCGACGAACGTATGTGGCCCCTCAGCATGCCGTGCTATATCGAGCAGGGCCAGGAGATTGAGCTGGCGCAGTACGGCACGTCAAATATCGGCCGGCTGAAAACGCTCTATCGCGAAGGGCTGAAAAACCGCTACGGCGCGTTGATGCAGACGATCTCGGGCGTGCATTATAACTTCTCGCTGCCAATGGCGTTCTGGCAGGCGAAATGCGGTGAAACGGATAAAGATGCGATCTCTGAAGGCTACTTCCGCCTGATCCGCAACTATTACCGTTTCGGCTGGGTGATCCCGTATCTGTTTGGGGCCTCCCCTGCGATCTGTTCTTCGTTCCTGCAGGGGAAACCGACCACGCTGCCGTTCGAGAAGACCGAGTGCGGAATGTACTATCTCCCGTACGCCACCTCTCTGCGCCTGAGCGATCTCGGTTATACCAATAAATCGCAAAGCAATCTCGGTATTACGTTTAACGAATTGCACGAATATGTGGCAGGATTGAAGCGGGCGATCAAAACCCCGTCGGAAGAGTACGAGAAAATCGGCCTCGAAAAAGACGGCAAACGCCTGCAAATCAACAGCAATGTACTGCAGATTGAAAACGAGCTGTATGCGCCTATTCGTCCTAAGCGCGTAACGCGCAGCGGTGAAACCCCGTCGGATGCGCTGCAGCGCGGCGGGATCGAATACATTGAAGTGCGTTCGCTGGATATCAACCCGTTCTCACCGATTGGCGTTGATGAGCAGCAGATTCGCTTCCTGGATCTGTTTATGGTCTGGTGCGTGCTGGCGGATGCGCCGGAAATGAGTTCAGACGAACTGCTCTGTACCCGTACAAACTGGAATCGCGTGATTCTGGAAGGGCGTAAGCCGGGCCTGACGTTGGGTATTGGCTGCGAAACGGCACAGTTCCCGCTGACCAAAGTCGGCAAAGATCTGTTCCGCGATCTGAAGCGTGTTGCCCGCACAATGGACAGCATTGACGGCGGCGACGCGTATCAACAGATCTGCGACCAGCTGGTGGAATGTTTTGATAATCCGGAACTGACGTTCTCAGCGCGTATTCTGCGTTCTATGATCGATCAGGGCATTGGCGGCACGGGGCGTTCACTCTCAGCGGAGTATCGTGAGATGCTGATGCAGGAGCCGTTAGAAGTGCTGAGCGAAGCAGATTTTGCCGCGGAACGCGATGCGTCCGTGGTGCGTCAGAAAGAGGTTGAAGCGGCGGATACCGAGTCGTTTGAGGCGTTTCTGGCGAAGCAGTCTTAAGCAGAAAAGAAAAAGGCCACATCGCTGTGGCCAAAATATACATCTCTGAATTCAGGGATGATGATAACAAATGCGCGTCTTTCATATACTCAGACGTGCATTCTGTAGAAGAGTTCAGTTTATTTTAAAAAAAATCACTATCGGAGGTGACGTATGCCGTTATTAGATAGCTTTACTGTCGACCATACCCGTATGGAAGCACCTGCAGTACGCGTGGCGAAGACTATGCACACCCCGCACGGCGACACGATCACCGTCTTCGATCTACGTTTCTGCGTGCCAAATAAAGAAGTGATGCCAGAGAAAGGCATTCATACCCTGGAACACCTGTTCGCCGGTTTCATGCGTGACCATCTGAACGGCAACGGCGTTGAGATCATCGACATCTCCCCTATGGGCTGCCGTACCGGTTTCTACATGAGCCTGATTGGCCAGCCGGAAGAGAAACGCGTCGCTGATGCGTGGAAAGCGGCGATGGAAGACGTGCTGAAGGTGAAAGAGCAGAACCAGATCCCTGAGCTGAACGTTTACCAGTGCGGTACTTACCAGATGCACTCTCTGGAAGAAGCGCAGGAAATCGCGCGTCACATCATCGAGCGTGATGTTCGCGTGAACAGCAACGAAGAGCTGGCCCTGCCAAAAGAAAAACTGCAGGAACTGCACATCTAGTGCACCTTTTCCCTCTCCCTCCGGGAGAGGGTAGGGTGAGGGTGGTTTAACCCCATGACCACAACCGCAACCTTCTCCTTTACCCATCGTCCCCTCGTTCCGTTCGCCCATGATTACGTTCATGGTGACAGCGAGCCGTGGCATGAGCACGACTGCGCGCAGCTGTTGCACACCCTGAGCGGCGTGGTACGGGTCGATACCGCATCGGGCTGCTGGGTTGTTCCTCCGGGTCGCGGCGTCTGGCTACCGGCGGGGACTCGCCACTCGCTTCGCATCACCGGCAACGTGGCGGCGCGAACGCTGTTCATCGATCCGCTGGCGCGGGCCGATCTCCCGGCCTCCTGTCAGATCGTGCAGATCGCGCCGCTGCTGCGCGAGCTGATCCTCTTCTCTCTTGCTTTACCTGAATCGTACTCGCCCGGCAGCCGGGATGAACGCGTCTATGAACTCATTCTCGATGAAATCCGCACCATGCCGGTGCTGCCGTTTCATCTGCCGGAGCCGGAAAGCGAGGCGTTACGCCACCTGTGTCTGCTAATCCGGCAAAACGCGGGGGAGAGCTGGGGCAGCGCGCAGGCCGCGAGCATGATGAACATGAGCGAACGCACCCTGAACCGCCATTTTCAGCAGCAGACGGGATTAAGCTACGGCGAGTGGTTGAGAAGGGCGCGCCTGCTGGAAGCCTTAGTGCGGCTGGCGCAGGGCCAGCCAGTGCTGCGCGTGGCGCTGGATCTGGGTTACGGCAGCCACAGCGCCTTTACGGCAATGTTCCGCCGGGTGATGGGCGTCTCACCCAGCGATTACTTTAAGAACGACTGACGGCGTTTAAGAGCGCCTGAAGCGACGCGCGCGCCACGTCGCTGTCGATGCCCACGCCCCAGCGGCTGCTCCCGTCCTGGAACAGGCAGCGGATGTAGGCCACCGAGCGGCTGTCGCTGCGTTCGCCTAACGTATGCTCGTGATAATCCTTAATCACGAACGGGGCGTTGACCCAGCGGCTCAAGCCGTGAGCGGCGGCGGAGAGCAGACCGTTACCCTGACCTTCCAGCTGACGCGTTCCCCCCTGCGTAGCGATGCTTGCCGTCAAACGCAGCTGGCCGTCCTGCTGGCTGTCGCTGCGGTAGGATTGCAGCGCAAACTGCGGCGTGGCTACCAGGCCGTAGCGGGTGCGGAACAGCTGCCACAGCGCATTCTGCGTCATCTCTTTTCCGTGGCGATCGGTTTCCTGCTGCACGTGCTGGCTGAAATCCTGCTGCAGGGCGCGGGGTAATTTCAGGCCATGATTCTGTTCGATGAGCCACGCGCTGCCGCTTTTCCCTGACTGGCTGTTCACGCGGATCACCGCTTCGTAGGTGCAGCCGATGTCCTGCGGATCGACGGGCAGATACGGCATCCCCCAGAGATCGCCAGGCCTGCGGGCATCAAAGCCTTTTTTGATCGCATCCTGGTGCGAGCCGGAGAAGGCGGTATAGGCCAGCCGGCCTGCCCACGGGTGGCGCGGATGCACCGGCAGCTGGTTGCAGGCTTCCACCACTTCCACGACCCGGTTCATATCGCTAAAGTCGAGATTCGGGCTGATGCCCTGGCTGTAGAGGTTCATCGCCAGCGTCACCAGGCAGACGTTGCCCGTGCGCTCGCCGTTACCAAACAGACAGCCCTCCACGCGGTCTGCCCCCGCCATCACGGCCAGCTCGGCGCTGGCGACGCCGGTACCGCGGTCGTTATGCGGATGTACGCTGATGCAGACATCCCGGCGGCGGCTGAAGTGGCGACAGAAATACTCGATCTGGTCGGCATAGACGTTTGGCGTGCTCACTTCGACGGTGGCCGGTAAGTTGATCACCATGGGCCGTTCGTCGCACGGCTGCCAGATCTCCGCCACGGCTTCACAAATCTCCAGCGCAAACTCCGGCTCGGTAAAGCAGAAGGTCTCCGGGGAATACTCATACTGCCAGCGGGTGTCCGGGTTCTCTTCACACTGCTGACGAATAAGCCGCGTGGATCGCGTCGCTAGCTCGACGACTTGCGCTTTCTCCATGCCGAATACCAGGCGGCGGAACAGCGGGGCGGTGGCGTTATACAGATGAACGGTGGCCTGTTTTGCACCGCGCAGGGATTCGAAAGTGCGATGGATGAGATCTTCCCGCGCCTGGGTTAATACCTGAATCGTGACGTCATCCGGGATACGGTTCTCTTCAATCAGCTGGCGAACAAAGTTGAAATCCGTCTGCGAGGCGGACGGGAAGGCGACCTCAATCTCTTTGAATCCGCAGCCCAGCAGCAGATCCCAGAACTGCAGCTTGCGGGCGCTGTCCATCGGCTCGGCAAGGGCCTGGTTGCCGTCGCGCAGGTCGGTTGAGAGCCAGCGCGGCGCGCGGGTAATGCGTTGCTCCGGCCAGCGGCGGTCGGGCAGGAAAAGGGTCGGATAGGGTTGGTACTTGTCGGCGGGTGTGTTCAGCATGATGCGCTCCTGTTGTCTTTTCACTATCGTGAATTGATTTCAGGAGCGCTGCTTTATCGGAACTGACAATCGCTGTCGCGTTCTGGACAGGGTGCGGTTTTTTGCCGGATGGCGGCTACGCCTTATCCGGCCTACGTTCGTAGGCCCGGTAAGCGAAGCGCCACCGGACAACTGTCAAAGGACTAGTGCGCCCCACCGCCGCCGCTACCGGCGCCAAACGGTGGTTTAGCAAACCACACCAGCCCCAGCAGGACGATAAAGATCCCCGCCGATATCCAGAAAATCTCGTTGGCCGAGATAATCAGACCCTGGTTGGTGATCTGCTGGGCGATCCAGCCGGACGCCTGCTGTTCCGTCATACCCATTCCCTGAAGCTGGTTGTACATCTCCCGGGAGTTCGGATTGAATGGGTTCACCGCTTCGGTCAGCTGGGCATGGTGCATCGATTCACGGTTCGTCCACAGGGTGGTGGTGATCGACGTACCAATCGAGCCCGCCAGCGTTCGCGTAAAGTTCGACAGGCTCGATGCTGCCGCCATGCGCTCAGGCGGTAAACCGGAAAGCGTGATGGTGGTCAATGGCATAAAGAAGCACGCCACGGCAAAGCCCTGAATAAACTGCGGCCACGCGGACGCGCCAAAGTCCATTCCCGGTTCGAACGTATACGCGCGCCAGTAGAAGCACACGGCGTACATGATAAAGCTGAACGTCACCAGCCGGCGCATGTCGAGCTTGTGGGCGAAGCGGCCAATAATCGGCGACAGCAGAACCGGAATCAATCCAACCGGCGCCGAGGCTAAACCTGCCCAGGTTGCGGTGTAGCCGTATACCTCCTGCAACAGCTGCGGCAGCAGTACAATCGCGCCGAAGTAGAGCATGTAGGCGAGGCTGATACACAGACAGCCTATAGTGAAATTTCGCGACTTAAACAGCGACAGGTCGACTATCGGGTTATCGTCCGTCAGCTCCCAGACAATCAGGAAGCTCAGCGACACCACCGCGACAATCGTCAGGATGATGATCTCCCGGGAGTTGAACCAGTCCAGCTCTTTGCCCTGGTCGAGCATGACCTGCAGGCTACCGATGCCGACAACCAGCAGTGCCAGACCTATGGCGTCGATACGCCGCTGTTCCGTACGGGTTTCTCTGCCGCGCAGCGACTGGAGCGTCAGCATTACCACGAGGGCGCCAATCGGTACGTTGATGAAGAAGATCCAGCCCCAGTGGTAATTGTCGCTGATATAGCCGCCTAAGATAGGCCCGCAAATCGGCGCGACAATTACGGTCATTGACCACAGCGCCAGCGCAATCGAGCGTTTGGCGGGCGGGTAGTTGTTCAGCAGTAAGCTCTGCGACAGCGGAATCAACGGCCCGGCGACAATCCCCTGAATGACGCGGAAGAAAATCAGCATCGTCAGGCTGCTGGACATGCCGCACGCCCAGGAGGCAAGAACGAACAATACCGTCGACCAGAGGAACAGCTTCACTTCACCGACGCGTTTTGCCAGCCAGCCGGTAATCGGAATGGAGATGGCGTTTGCCACCCCAAACGAGGTAATGACCCAGGTCCCCTGGCTCAGCGACGAGCCAAGGTTACCGGCGATGGTCGGGATCGCCACGTTTGCGATGGTGGAGTCCAGCACCTGCATGAATGTCGCCAGCGACAGCGCGATGGTCATAATGACCAGCTGCGCGCCTTCCAGCGGTTTTTGCGGCTTTTGCTGTTGCATAACGCTCACCTTCGGATTAACCGGCGTTTGCCTTCACGATGTCATCGATCAGCTTGTTGACCGGATCGAGGCTAATTTCACGGGCGTTACTTTCATAAGCCGGGCTGCTGCGCACCTGGCTTGCCAGGATCTGACCGTCGCGGTTGGCGGTGTCGACCGTCACCAGCGTAGAGAGGCCGATACGCAGCGGGTGATCCGCCAGCTGTTTGGCATCCAGCTCAATACGCACGGGCAGACGCTGAACCACTTTGATCCAGTTACCGGTGGCGTTTTGCGCAGGCAGCAGGGAGAAAGCGCTGCCGGTCCCCATGTCCAGACCAACCACTTTACCGGTGTACTTCACGTCATCGCCGTAGATGTCACTGACAACCGTCGCGCTCTGGCCGATACGCATATGGGCAAGCTGCGTCTCTTTAAAGTTTGCGTCTACCCACAGATTGTCTGCCGGCACGACCGCCATCAGCGGCGTGGTTGGGCTAATCTGCGCCCCTGGCTGGACGGAACGACGGGAGACATAGCCGGTCATCGGGCTGACGATTTTGGTACGCTGCAGGGCAAGCCACGCGTTGCGCACTTCGGTCGCCGCCTGCTGTACGGCAGGCTGGTTTTCCAGGCTGGTGCCCAGCACCATCGCCTGGTTAGCGTTGTACTGTTGAATGGCTACATCCAGCTGTGCCTGAGCGCTGGCAACGGCGTCGCGGGCATGCTGCAGCTCTTCACGGCCAATCAGGTTGGCGGTGCCGAGCGGAACGCGGCGGTTCAGGTCGCTCTGCGCCTGCGCCAGCGCCGTTTTCTGCACGTCGATGTTGGCCTGCAGCTGTTTGCTGTTGATCATCAGCTGACGGGTCTGACGGACGCTGGAGGCCAGCGCGGTCTGTGCTTTTTCAAACGCCTGCTGGGCGTCGGTTGGATCGAGGGTCACCAACACATCGCCTTTTTGCACAAAGTCGGTATTGTCAGCCCAGACTTTCGTCACGCTGCCCGACACCTGCGCCATAATTTGTACCTGGTTCCCTGCCACGTACGCGTCGTCAGTCTCTTCAGCATGACGCAGTACTAAAAACCAATAGATCCCATATGCCACGGCAATAATGATAAAGAGCAAGGTCAACAGAAGAAGGGCGCTCTTACGTTTGCCTTTCTTGTTGGCCGGTTGCTGCGGGGTAGTGCTCTCCGCATTTGCGCTCATTGTTGTTCTCCACGATCTTCTTATTTTCACATCGGCTGAGCCGACCTGTTGTCAGAAAGGCCAGCACTGTGACGTGCTGGCCTGTCGGTTTTCTTATGAATCTGGAATGGTGAGCGTGTCGTCGCGTTAGCGCAGCGCCTCAAGAACGGCGCCGTCTTCATCCATCTGGTCCAGACGGGTGAGCAGCTTGCGAGTGATGTGCTCAAGCTGGTCGCGCTCGGCGGTGCTGAGGGCAGACCAGAGTTTGTGCAGGCAATTGTGCTGAGGTGGCAGCACCTCGCGCAGGAACTGGTGACCTTTATCGGTCAGTTGCAGATGCAGGCAGCGGCGATCGTTGTCGCTTTCACGGCGCTCAATCCAGCCGCGCTTTTCGAGTTCATCGGCAATACGGGTCGCATTGGTACGGGAGGAGCCCAGCGCGCAGCTCAGTTCGGAAGGCTGAATGCTGTGATTTTCCTGAGACTCCAGCGTAATCAACGCCATAAACAACGTCTCGTTAATCCCTTGAGCTTTCAGCATTTTATTACGGTTTTCCAGTAGCTTACCTTGCATGTGCATGCACAGGCGAGTCAGCAGGATTTCCTGATACGGGAAGTCCTCATGGCGACTGGCGCGGAATTTAAGCATTTGTTCAATGGGCGTAAACGAACTATCCATTTGGGCATAACCTCATTAATTACAGCCGATATAGTAACGATAGTGACAAATAATGTAAATGAATTATTTGTGCGGTTATATCCGCCAAACTTATGTCACCATCAGAAAGCGCCGGGTAAGTCCGTGACCCGGTGAGCACAGAAAGCGTTGGGTGTGAACCCGCTGAAGAGAGGATGTGAGGACGGGGGTCTGAACTATTCATGCCGATTGTAAATATGTCACCCACATTAAAATTTCTGGGATAAATGATTACGTTTACATTAACAGAGTGAAGGGCCTCTTAACACCCTAAGAGGCCAACTCAATGTAAATGTTAGTTAATTGCATCCTGACGGTGATAACCGCGCCACCATACTACCAGGTTGAGGGTAGCGACGATGGCCCCGATCGCGCTTACCCCCGACCAGCCCGCATGCTGCCACGCCGACGCTGAAATAAGCGAACCCGCCGCGCCGCCGATGAAGTAGCTGGTCATGTATCCGGCCGTCAATCGGTTACGCGCCTCTGGCTTCACGCGATAGATGACGGTCTGATTGGTGATGTGAACGCCCTGAACGGTGAGATCGAGCACCAGGATACCGACAATCAGCGCCAGCACCGAGATGTGTCCGTACCAGATCGCCGCCCAGGAGAGCAGAAGTAAAACCAGCCCTGCGGAGGTGGTCAGGTGGGATTTGCCCTTATCGGCCAGCCCGCCAGCGGGACGCGCGCCCAGCGCGCCTGCGGCGCCGGCCAGGCCGAACAGGCCAATCACCCCTTCGGAATAGTTGAACGGCGGCGCGGCCAGCAGAAACGCCATCGACGTCCAGAGAATGCTGAAGTTAGCGAAGGTGAAACAGCCCAGCAGGGCGCGGGTGCGCAGAAGCTTGTCCTGCGTAAACAGGCTGAAAACGGAGGCCAGTAGCTGAGGATAGTTCAGGTGGTTTTCCTGCTTCACTTTTGGCAGCCCGCGCCACAGCGCCAGCGCCATGATGACCATCAGCACGCTCGCCACCCAGTATACGGTGCGCCAGCCGCCGAGGCTTGCCAGCAGCCCTGCAACGGTACGCGCCAGCAAAATCCCCAGCAACAGGCCGCTCATGATGGTGCCCACCACCTTGCCGCGTTTTTCCGGGGAGGCGAGGGTCGCGGCGAGCGGGACCAGGATTTGCGCCACCACGGAGAACAGCCCCGTAAGCGCGGTTCCGACGATCATCATCGTCAGCGACTGGCTGCTGGCGGTGATCAGCATCCCACCGGCGGCCAGTAGGGTCATGGAGACAATCAGCATTCGGCGTTCAAACATATCGCCGAGCGGCACCAGGAACAGCAGCCCGGCGGCATAGCCTAGCTGCGCAGCGGTAACGATAAAGCCTGCGGAGCTGGCGGAGAGATTGAACGCGCGGGCGATGGTGTCGAGAAGAGGCTGCGCGTAATAGTTGCTGGCGACCGCCAGACCCGTTGCCACGGACATTAAAAGGATGAGTGCGGGGCTAAGCCCTTGAGCTGTTTTTGTCATTAGTTTCAGGAATCGTTAGTTGAGTGATTATTTTTCCGGAAACCATAATAGCTAATGATTGTGAATAGTGGGGGATTGTTGGGTGATGTATTGTGCGGTTTAGGGGGATTGTGCGGTTTGATCCCCTCACCCCGGCCCTCTCCTAAGGGGAGAGGGTTAGGGTGAGGGAAAATGTTTTACTTCTGCGCTTCAAGCGCCTCTTTCACCCAGCCGTCAAACTGCTGCTGGTGGGCCTTGATCCAGCCGTCGACGTGGCCTTTCACATCCGCTTCAGACGATTTGCCCGCATGCATCATCGCGTTCTGGGCATTGATGTCCGCCAGCGGCAGCTTCATTACCGAGAACAGCTTCGCCGCCGCCGGGTTTTTCTCCGCCCAGGCTTTGTTGGCCACGATATGCATGGTGTTCACCGGGAAGCCGTAGTTCATGCCGTTCGGCAGTTTGGTGTCGATATCCTTCTGCTCGCCCGGAAGGGAGGAGAACGGCACCTGCAGCCACACCACGTCTTTGCCCGGCTTCAGCACGTCGCTCACCCAGTAAGGCGTCCAGGTGTAGTAGATCACCGGTTTACCCTCTTTGAAGCGGGCAATGGTGTCGGCCATCATTGCTGAATAGTTGCCGTGGCTCACGTCGACCGTTTTCGCCAGATCGAAAGCTTTGTTCTGGTGGTTAATCACCGCTTCGCAGCCCCAGCCCGGCGAGCAGCCCATCATGTCGGCCTTGCCGTCGCCGTTGGTGTCGAACAGTTTGGCGATCTTCGGATCTTTCAGCTGTTCAATGTTGGTGATGTGGTACTTATCGGCGGTTTTCTTGTCGATCAGATACCCCTGCGCCGCGCCCGTCACGAAGGTGCCTTCGCGGTAGAACTTCTTGTCGCCACCGGCGGCGGCATACATGTCGTCGTGCAGCGGCTGCCAGTTCACCGCGGTAAAGGTGGCGTCACCAGAGGCAATCGACGTGTAGCCTACGTTGTAGTCCACTTCGCTCGGCGTGTTAACCGTGTAGCCCAGCTTCTCCAGCGCGCGGCTGACGATCAGAGTCTGGAAGCTCTCTTCCGAAATGGTGCTCTGCACCGGCTGTACGGTAATGCCTTTGCCAGGCAGGTCAGCCGCAAACGCGCTGGTGGAGACAAGGGTGGCAAACGCTGTGGCAAAAAGTACGTTATGTCGCATCGTTGTTCCTTATTTTGATTTCGTGAAAGGGCGGGTGAGTAACCCGACAGGGCCGGTGGTATACCAGCGACGGTTGCCGCGACTGCGTGAATCACGACCGACGGCCTGGGTCAGGCGGTCAAGGATAATGGCGAGGATCACAATGCCGACGCCGCCGACGGTGGCCAGCCCCATATCGAGACGGCCAATGCCGCGCAGCACCATCTGGCCCAGACCGCCAACAGCGATCATCGAGGCGATCACCACCATCGACAGGGCCAGCATCAGCGTCTGGTTAACGCCCGCCATGATGGTTGGCATCGCCAGCGGGAGCTGAACCTTAAACAGCATCTGGCGCGGGCTGGCGCCGAACGAGCGTGACGCTTCGATCAGGTCCGCAGGCACCTGGTTAATCCCCAGAATGGTCAGACGAATAATCGGCGGCAGGGCGAAGATAATAGTCACCACCACGCCCGGCACGTTGCCGATGCCAAACAGCATTACGATAGGCACCAGATAGACGAACGCCGGGGTGGTCTGCATCGCATCCAGCAGCGGACGAATAATCTTCGCTGCCCGCGGGCTGCGCGCCAGCCAGATCCCCATCGGCAGGCCGATGACAATGCAAAAGAGCAGGGCGGTCAGCACCAGCGCCAGGGTGATCATCGCCTGCGACCACGCGCCAATTGCGCCAATGGCAATCAGCGAGATCAGCGTGGCGATCCCCATCCCCGCACTACCGAACTGCCAGGCAATCAGGGAGAACAGGATAATCGCCACCGGCGCCGGCATGCCCAGCATCAGCTGCTGGAAGCCGTTCAGGATGTAATCCACCGGGACGCGTATCCCCTGGAAGACCGGACGGAAGTGGGTGACCACCCAGTCGATCCCCTCTGTGACCCATCTGTCCAGCGGGATCAGCGTTTTATGGAACGGATCCATGATGTTGAAATGTTCTGGCGCAGGCGCGGGTGCGCTGTTCAGCCAGTCTGCCGCGCCGCCGCCATCGGCAGGAGCGGGCGAGGAACCCCACGCGTCGGTGGATTGCGCAGCGCTGTCCGCTGCCTCAGTGGTGCCCCACGGGTTAGATTGATCGGTCATTGTTTGCCCCCTCGCGATCTAAAGCCTGCAGCAGCATCCGTTTTGAGATGATGCCGACGTACTGTTGTTCCTCACCGACGACCGGCACGGCGCACGGCGCCTGGCCTACGTGAGAGAGCAACTCGCTGAGCGGCGTTTCGGCGTCCACGGCAAGCGGAGCGTCAATTAACGCCGCATCGATTCCCTCGTTCTCAGTGAGAGCCGTTTTCAGGGAGTCGATGGAGACAATGCCAACAAATTTATTGCCGCGTTCAACCAGATATCCGTATTCACGGTCTTCGTCCTGCAGCAGCTTAAGCGCCGAGCGCGGGCCGAAGCCTGGCGTTTTACGGATAATGCCGTTTGGCGTTCGACGGGCAATATCTTTGGCGCTAAAGACCTGGCTAATATCCACGCCGCGGAAGAAGGTGCGGACATAATCGTTCGCCGGATTATTGAGAATTTCATCCGGCGTGCCGACCTGCACCACTTCACCGTTTTGCATAATGGCAATCCGGTCGCCAATACGCATGGCTTCATCCAGATCGTGGGAAATAAAGACAATAGTTCGCTGATGTTTAGCCTGTAATTTTACCAGCTCGTCCTGCATCTCGGTACGAATTAACGGATCGAGGGCGGAGAAGGCTTCATCCATTAATAATATGTCTGGATTAATGGCTAATGCACGGGCTAATCCCACGCGCTGACGCATACCGCCGGAAAGTTCATCCGGATACGCATGCGCATAATTTTCCAGCCCGACCTGACGCAGCGCATCAAGGGCTTTTTCCTGACGTTCCTGAGCCGGCGTGCCGGCTAATTCCATGCCGAAAGCGGTATTATCCAGCACCGTCATGTGCGGCATCAGCGCGAATGACTGGAACACCATTGCAATCTTCTTTCTGCGCACCTCGCGAAGCTCTGCGTCTGATATTCTGGCGATATCCACGCCGTCAATCAGCACCTGTCCGCGGGTGGGTTCAATCAGGCGATTGAGAAGGCGAACCATAGTGGATTTACCCGAACCGGATAATCCCATGATGACAAAAATCTCGCCTTCTTCAATGGCCAGACTGGCGTCTTTAACGCCAAGCGATAGCCCGGTTTTTTCCAGAATTTGCTCTTTCGTAAGGCCTTTCTCAATATATTTGAATGCGCGCTGCGGATGCTCACCAAATACTTTATAAAGATTTTTCACTTCTAATTTAATTGCCATGCAATAGAGAGTGTCCTGTTATTTGTTTATGCCGATATGATTACCATGGTAAATTGTTAACGGGCATAACCCTAACATACTGAGAATCTGAGACAACCCTGAGTCGGGATGAAGGCAAAATTTTGACGCAAGCGAAACGGCTGAATTTCCCATGAATAAAGGGCTGAGGGCGATTTGAATTTTTCTCAATTTTTTGCTGCTGCATCGTGAAATTTCGCCTGAACCGGAATGATTCAGGCGAATATGACGTGGAAATTACAGTGTAGTTGTTTTGTAAATATTAGAGTGGGAATTGTTGGGTTTATATTAAATTAACGAACGTTAGCGTTCATCAAAAATCCCAGTCTTCATCCTCGGTTTCCACCGCTTTGCCCATCACGTACGATGAGCCCGATCCCGAGAAGAAATCGTGGTTTTCGTCGGCATTGGGCGACAGCGCGGCCAGAATCGCCGGGTTCACCTCCGCCATCTCCGGCGGGAACAGCGCGTCGTAGCCCAGGTTCATCAGCGCCTTGTTGGCGTTGTAGCAGAGGAAGGCCTTCACGTCGTCCTCCCAGCCGGTTCCGGCGTAGAGTTCCTCCGTATAGCTCAGCTCGTTGTCGTACAGATCCATCAGCAAATCGAGCGCAAAGCCTTTAAGCTCCTCGCGCTTCGCCTCGCTGACTTTCTCCAGTCCTTTCTGATACTTATAGCCAATGTAATACCCGTGCACCGCTTCATCACGAATGATGAGCCGAATCAAATCGGCGGTGTTGGTGAGCTTGCCCCGGCTCGACCAGTACATGGGCAGCCAGAAGCCGGAATAGAAGAGGAAAGATTCCAGGAACACGCTGGCGATCTTCTTCTTCAGCGGCTCGTCGGCGCGGTAATATTCCATAACCAGCTCCGCCTTTCTCTGTAATGACTCGCTCTCTTCACTCCAGGCGTAGGCTGCGTCCACGTCTTTGGTCTGGCACAGGGTCGAGAAAATCGAGCTGTAGGAGCGGGCATGCACCGCCTCCATAAAGCTTATGTTCGACATCACCGCCTCTTCGTGCGGCGTCAGCGCGTCGCTCATCAGAGCCGGTGCACCGACGGTATTCTGAATGGTGTCCAGCAGCGTCAGGCCGGTAAAGACGCGGATCGTCAGCTGCTGTTCGGCGTGGCCGAGCGTTTGCCAGGCCGGAATATCGTTGGAGAGCGGGACCTTTTCCGGTAGCCAGAAGTTGCTGGTCAGACGGTTCCATACTTCCAGGTCTTTATCGTCCTGGATTTTGTTCCAGTTAACGGCACTCACGCGTGACAGTTTCATCCTTTCTCCTTACAGCGCGCAGGACACGCAGCCTTCGATTTCGGTGCCTTCCAGCGCAAGCTGGCGCAGGCGAATGTAGTAGAGCGTTTTGATGCCTTTCTTCCAGGCGTAGATCTGCGCTCTGTTGATATCCCGCGTGGTGGCGGTGTCCGGGAAGAACAGCGTAAGCGACAGCCCCTGATCCACATGTTTTGTCGCCTCCGCGTAGGTATCGATGATTTTCTCCGGGCCGATCTCATACGCGTCCTGATACAGCGCCAGGTTCTCATTGGTCATAAACGGGGCAGGGTAGTAGACGCGACCGGTTTTACCTTCCTTACGAATTTCAATTTTCGACACGATCGGGTGAATGCTCGACGTGGCGTGGTTGATGTAGGAAATCGATCCGGTCGGCGGCACCGCCTGCAGGTTCTGGTTATAAATGCCGTAGCGCATCACGTCGTCACGCAGCAGCTGCCACATCTCGCGCGTCGGCAGGGTAATCCCCGCGCGGGCAAACAGTTCGCGCACTTTTTCGGTTTTCGGCTGCCAGTCGCCTTCAAGATACTGGCTGAAATAGGCTCCGCTGGCGTAACGGGACTGTTCAAAGCCTGCGAACCGCTGGCTGCGCTCGCGCGCCAGCATCATCGAGGTGTGCAGCGCGTGCCAGGTAATGGTGTAGAAATAGAGGTTGGTGAAATCCAGCCCTTCCGGACTGCCGTAGGCGATGCCTTCGCGCGCCAGATAGCCGTGCAGGTTCATCTGCCCCAGACCGATGGCGTGCGAAGCGGCGTTGCCCGCTTCAATAGACGGTACGCTGCGGATGTGGCTCATGTCCGACACCGCCGTCAGCCCGCGAACGGCGGTTTCTATCGTGCGGCCAAAGTCGGGGGAATCCATGGTGTGGGCGATATTCAGCGACCCGAGGTTGCAGGAGATATCCTTGCCGATGTCCGCGTAGTCCAGGTTTTCGTCGTAGGTAGACGCGCTGTTAACCTGCAAAATCTCCGAGCACAGGTTGCTCATGTTGATTCGCCCGGCAATCGGGTTCGCGCGGTTCACCGTATCCTCAAACATGATATACGGATAGCCGGACTCAAACTGGATCTCCGCAAGCGTCTGGAAGAAATCGCGGGCATTGATGGTTTTTTTGCGGATGCGATCGTCGGCCAGCAGCTCGTCGTACAGCTCGCTGATGGCCACGTCGCCAAAGGCTTTGCCGTAGATTCGCTCAACGTCATACGGCGAGAAAAGCGCCATCTCGGCATTCTCTTTGGCGAGCTTAAAAGTGATATCCGGGATCACCACGCCAAGCGACAGCGTTTTGATGCGAATTTTTTCGTCGGCGTTTTCGCGCTTGGTATCGAGAAAACGCAGAATGTCCGGGTGGTGCGCGTGCAGATAAACCGCGCCCGCGCCCTGACGCGCTCCAAGCTGGTTGGCATAGGAGAAGGCATCTTCCAGCATCTTCATCACCGGGATCACGCCGGAGGACTGGTTTTCGATGCGCTTGATCGGCGCACCCGCTTCACGCAGGTTCGAGAGCAGAAACGCCACGCCGCCGCCGCGTTTGGAAAGCTGCAGCGCCGAGTTCACCGCGCGGCCAATCGACTCCATATTGTCTTCGATACGCAGCAGAAAACAGGAAACCAGCTCGCCGCGCTGGGCTTTGCCGCAGTTGAGAAAGGTCGGCGTGGCGGGCTGGAAGCGGCCGGAGAGGATCTCGTCGGCGAGCTGCTCCGCCAGCGCTTCATCGCCCTGCGCCAGCGTCAGCGCCACCATCGCCACGCGATCTTCAAAGCTCTCTAAGTAGCGCTTGCCGTCAAAGGTCTTCAGCGTGTAGCTGGTGTAGTACTTCCACGCGCCGAGGAAGGTCTGGAAACGAAAGCCGCTGGCGTGGGCGCGTTCAAACAGCTTCACCACAAAGGCGCGGTCGTAGCGGGTGAGCGTGCGCGCGTCGTAGTAGCCCTCGTTCACCAGATAGTCGAGACGTTCATTCTGGCTCGCAAACGTCACGCTGTTGGGCCGCACGTGGGCGGCAAAAAAGGCGTCCACCGCCTCACGATCTTTCTCGAACTGAATGCGTCCCTCCCGATCGTAGAGGTTAAGCATGGCGTTTAATGCATGGTAATCCGGTGTCGCCTGAATCACCCGTTCTGCGGTTGTCGTTGCCAAAATTCGTTCACTCCTTTACGCACGTTTTCGACGTCCTGCTGCGTCCCCATCAGCTCAAAACGATAGAGATACGGCACGCCGCATTTTTGAGAAATGACATCCCCGGCGCGGCCGAAGGCATCGCCGAAATTGCGATTCCCCGCCGCGATCACTCCGCGAATCAGCCCGCGGTTGTGAGGATCGTTCAGAAAGCGGATCACCTGGCGAGGCACGGCTCCTGCCGTGCCGCCTCCGCCATAGCTGGGCACCACCAGAATGTACGGTTCATCTACCCGGATCCGCTCCCGCTCGTTCAGCGGAATGCGCACCGCAGGCAGCCCGACGCGCTCAATAAAGCGGAGCGTGTTTTCCGAGCTGCTGGAGAAGTAGACCAGCCCGCTCATGCACGTGTGGCCTGAGCGCTCAGGCGGTTAATCATGTCCGGGCGGAAGCCAGACCAGCTTGTCTCCCCGGCGACCACCACCGGAAGCTGACGAAAACCCTGCTTGCGCAGGGTATCTGCGGCCTCGGGGACCTGGTCAACATTCACCATTTCAAACGCCACGCCGCGGCTTTCCATTGCCCGTTTGGTCGCGTGGCACTGAACACAATCGTTACGAGTGTAAATAATAATGCTCATGATTCGTATTTCCATTTAAAATGAGGGTGTGGCGCGAATCATCGCGTCAGGTTGTGTGTGTATTGCTAAAAGGAATACTAGATGTAGTTGTCTTAAGTTTCAACCATACAAGATATGGGAAATTTAGATTAATATCGCCCCTGTGATGAGCACAGCGGGGCAGGGCAGGCTGTACAGGTTTTCAGGCTTACGGGCATAAAAAAGCCCCGGCGCCTGAGGCTACCGGGGCAGAATACGCGGGATTATTTACGCAGGCTGAGCAGGGCACCGACGAAGATGCCGACCGCCGCGACGGTTCCCAGAGTACATAGCGGTTTTTCACGCACGAAGGTCGTAGCACAGCTTGCCATATCGCAGGCAGCCTGCGTGGCGCGTGAACGTCCGTTCATACGGGCGCGGGTTTCACGGAGCAGAGACTGAGCCTTACGCTTTGCGGCATCCGCTTCGTCCTTCGCGTCACTTCCCCAGGACTTCAGCACCTCTTCCAGCGTGTCCGCTAATTGGCTGACATCATTACGAATATCCTGAGCGTCGTCGTTAATATCGTTTCGGTTCGGTCTGTTAAACATACGATCCTCCGTAATTTTGTGTTCCCGTTCAGTTTAGTTCAGAAATTTAATATCTGAAGCGCATCACGCGTTATCGGGCAGTTTATGGACTATTCTGAAAGCCCTGCTATTGCTGAATACTGTAAGGTTGCCGGGCAGGAAAAGATAACGAGGAAAAGATATGTATTTACGACCTGACGAGGTGGCACGCGTTCTTGAAAAAGAGGGATTCACCATGGATGAGGTGACGCCAAAAGCGTATGGATATCGCCGCGGCGAGAATTATGTTTATGTTAATCGCGAAGCAAGAATGGGACGTACCGCTCTCATTATTCACCCGACGCTGAAAGACAGAAGTTTGTCATTTGCTGAGCCTGCCTCGGATATTAAAACCTGCGATCATTATCAGCAATTTCCGCTCTATTTAGGCGGTGAACGGCATGAGCATTACGGTATTCCGCACGGTTTCAGTTCGCGTATGGCGCTGGAGCGATTTTTGAAGGGACTGTTTGGCGACGTACAGTAAATCCGCGACTGGCGTGCGCCAGTCGCTTCACATCACGCTTTTGCCTGGTTGTACTGGCTGACCTTAAACAGGCGGCGGCAGTAGTCGAGGAAATAGCCGTAAACGGCTCCCATCAACATCGAAATGACAATATTCGAACTGACCGCCGCAGCGATCTGGTGCCAGTCTGCACCGACTGTCAGGAGAATGGCCACGTAAACCGGCGACTGGAACGTCACATACGCCAGAACGTCCGCCAGGTTTTTCACCCAGCCTGCTGGGCTGATACGACGCGCGAAACGCATTACCGCATCGCGGTATAAACCGTAAGGCCATGCAATAATAATATTGACCGGGATCGCCACCAGACGAGAAGAAAGCGACTGCTCGAAGGACATTCCGGAGAGGAATATTTCGATCAGCATGTTCACGACGGAACAGTAAACAACCATCGCGAAAGTATCCGCCACCGCGTGGCGCAGGCGAGATTGCGGCGAGAACATGTCTGAACTCCTTGAGAAGAACACAAAAGAAACGATTTTCCTTCAGCGGTTAGTGCTTTAGGTTGGTTTGTTTGACGTGTATAGCGTATATCTCTGCGTTTGAACTAACAACTAGTGATAAATTTTTATTTAATCGCCTTTTGTCCACAAAATTCTCTAAAGTTGTTCGTTTTTTGTTCCGATCGTTATAATCTGTCTTGTTTGATGGTTTTTGCATTAAAATCAATTACTTGTATTTATTGGTGGCGAAAGTCAGGAATCCTCCACCTGACGCGGCGCAGTATGCTGTAATTTGGATTAAAGTTGGCCATTTATATTAATGGAGTGATTGGATTCATCGGTGTCCTGTCAGCACCTTGCGCTATTATTAACAGTGAGTTCTAAATATATTTACATTGATGCCCGTACGGACCCTTGGGTAGATATTTCAACTCAAATGAATTATTCTGTCGGCGATTTATCTATTTACCCCCCAAAGAAAAGGTTTTCAAATAATATGTCTTTGACGTTACAGAATCTTAATAATATCCGAACCCTGCGCGCCATGGCGCGTGAATTATCCCTGGACGTTCTTGAGGAAATGCTGGAAAAGGTCAGGGTCGTTACTGAAGAGAAACGCAGCGAGCTGACGGAATTAGAGCAGCAGCGTGCTGAGCAGCAGGAAAAAATTAATGCCCTGCTGGAGCTGATGAAAGCTGATGGTATTTCACCGACTGACCTGCTGGGTTCTGAACTGGCGCAGACGGGTAAGCAAGCGAAAAAGCGTAAGCCGCGTGAAGCAAAATATCGCTTTATTGACCAGAACGGCGAAGAGAAAACGTGGACCGGCCAGGGCCGCACGCCGAAGCCTATCGCCAGCGCGCTGGCAGACGGTAAATCACTGGATGATTTTCTGATCTAACGAATGAGCCGGGCGGAACACGCCGCCCGGCTGACTGTTCAGCAGACGCCGAAATCGCCTTCTTCGGTATAAGGCGCCACATCGGCGGCTTTCAGCGTATATTTCTCGCCTTGCTCATTGCTGGCCTGGACCGCCACAATGCTGTCACCGTTTACTTCGAGCACTTTCAGTTTCGGGCCGCCTTTACGCGGTTGCACATAATCACCGACAGAAAACATATTACCTCCTCATCGTTTTAGCGATCTTCACCTTAGCCCACGCATGACGCCGGGTACAGCGTATTTCACCGATTACTGCTTATGAGGTACGCCGGTTCCAGGGCATCACCTTGAGCAGTCGCGCCATGCCGCAAAAGCCCGTCACACCGGCGAACAGCAGACCGGCTCCGACAAAGCCGCTGAGCAGGAAAAAGCCGCTGGAGACGCTATAGCCCAGCACCACGCCACAGAGTATTAACAGCCCGGCGGCAATTTGCACCTGACGCATCAGCGGCAGCGGCTGGGACTTGTCTTCGACGGTCGGCAGTCCGGCCTGCTTCCAGCCCTGAATGCCCCCCTCGACCACAAATGCCTCTGCGGGCGCGGCGGCCTGAGCAAGGCGGTCGGCATTCCCCGACGTCCGGGCGCCGGACTGGCAGTGAAAAATCACCGTATTGCCCGCCTGCGCGTTAAGTGCGCCGGGTAAGGTATCCAGCGGCACGGACCGCGCGGCGGGAATATGCTCGCGGGCGTACTCATCGGCATCACGAATATCAATCAGTTTTGCGCCTTCAGCGACGCGGGCATTGGCCTGGCGCGGTGAAAGAAGAGGAAGTGACATGGCGACTCCTTACGGGCAATAAAGGGTTTTCAGGGTGCTGATAAGCTGATGTACCGCATTGTTTTTAATGGAATAGAGAATGCGCTGCGCGTCGCGAGTGCTGTCGATAAGCCCTTCCTCACGCATGCGCGCCAGATGCTGCGACGTGGCGGAAGGACTTAGCCCCGTGGCTCGCGCAAGCTCCCCCGCGCTGGTGCCGGGCGCTCCGCACAGGGTGCAGAGGATCAGCAGCCGACGCGGGTTGCTCATCGCTTTTAAGAGTGTGGCGGCCTGCCCGGCGCTGGCTTGAAGCTGTTCGAGTTCGGTCATAATAGTTTAGCATTTACTTAATTAAGTAAATGCTAAACTAATCCGATGCATTAAACCAGCGTCAAAAGCGTAAAAGAGGGTAAACGCGAGGCCCGGAACTGGTATAGACGAATAAACTGGCTATGCTTACAGCGTTCTCTTTATTATTTTCAATGGATTAGATTGAACGGAGTGTTTATATGGGATTTTGGCGTATTGTTTTTACAATCCTCATACCGCCGCTGGGCGTGCTGTTGGGCAAAGGGTTTGGCTGGGCGTTTATTATCAACATTCTTCTGACGCTGCTGGGCTACTTCCCCGGCCTCATTCACGCGTTTTGGGTACAGAGCAAAAGCTAGGCGCGCCACAGTAAATCGCTATAGATATCGGTCAGTACCCCCGCTGGACCAAACTGCTGCTTGATCCACCGCGTGACCTGGCCGGTTGCGGCATGCTGCGTGGCAAGCAGCATGCGCGAATCCTGACGCGGGTTATTAATCCGTCGGGTGACCAGCAGCCCCGCGTCTACCGCCTCGCGGGCCATGTATTCCGGCAAAAAGCCAATCCCTTCGCCCAGGATCTGACACTGACATTTGGTGTTAAAGTCCGGGACCAGGATCGCCTCCTGCCCGTGCAGCAGCCAGCCAACCTTTTTGTTAATGGTGTGCGCGGTATCTTCCACCATGATGTTGGGATACAGGCGCAGCTGGCTTTCCGCTATTGGCTCCGGGGTGAATGCCAGCGGATGTTCCGGCGCGATGGCAAACACCCAGCGAATGGCGCCGATCTCGGTGTAATCAATCCCGCCACCGTCCAGCAGCGTGTCCGGCGCGCCAATCGCGATGTTGGCCTGGTTATTGATGATGGAGTCCCAGACGCCGTTGTAGACCTCGGTGGTCACGGTGATCTGACAGGTGGGAAACTGCTTTTTCAGCACCTGCAGCAGCCGCGCGGTATGGCGTGGGGTATACAAAAGCTGGTTGATACAGATGCGCACCCGCGCCTCGATGCCCTGTGAGATCGTATCAATCCCGCGCTTGATGGCGTGAAAGTCGTTAAGCAGATCGGTGGCCTTACGGTAAAAGTAAAACCCGGACTCGGTTAGCTCAATGCTGCGCGTGCTGCGGACAAACAGCACTACGTCCAGCCCGGTCTCCATGCGCTTAATGGTGTAGCTGATGGCAGAGGTCGTCACGCCCAGTTCGGCGGCGGCTTTGCTGAAGCTGCCGAAGCGTGCGGCGGTAGTAAAGGCCAGCAGGTTTTCCTCGGTAAAGATGGAATTCATATCTCACTCCCTTCAGTCATCAGTTTTGAACATATTTTAACAGCGTCGTTACAACGCATTTGAAGCCGATCACAGTTCTGGCTCTTTGTCGAAAGCCGCATGCGGTAAGGCTTCGTCAGACATAAGCATAATGCAGCCAGAAGCGCTAAAAAGCGGAGTAACATAAGAAAAAGGTTGCACAGACGCACGTTCTGACCGGTTTGTTGAATTTACCTCAACAATGAATTGACTGTCGATGAATCATTTTTAAGCGGATTCTTTTATGACCAGGCTGTTGCTATTCTCAGGTCAACAGAAATAAAAACATCGGGAGTCTGAATATGTCTGCGAACGAACTCGTTACTGAATTTCTGCTGGCGGCAGAAGAGGGCAATAGCGATGCGCTAAAAGCCTGTCTGGAGAAAGGCGTGGATATTAACGCCACCAACCGTCAGAAAAGAACCGCCGTTATTATTGCCAGCCTGAAAAAGCATTATGACTGCGTGGCGTTATTAATTTCCGCCGGGGCGGATATTGATAAGCAGGATCAGACCTGCTTTAACCCCTTCCTCATTAGCTGCCTGACCAACGATATCACCCTGCTGCGCCTTGTCCTTCCGGCAAATCCGGATCTCGATCGCCTGACGCGCTTTGGCGGCGTCGGCATTACGCCAGCCAGTGAAAAAGGGCACGTGGAAATCGTCCGCGAGCTGCTGGAAAAAACCGATATCAACATTAACCACACCAATTTTGTCGGCTGGACGCCGCTGCTGGAAGCGATCGTGCTTAACGACGGCGGCGCTAAGCAGCAGGAGATCGTGAAGCTGCTGTTGGATCACGGCGCGAACCCGCACATGACCGATAAATACGGTAAAACCCCGCTCGAACTGGCGCGGGAAAAAGGCTTCGATGCAATAGCTGACCTGCTGCTGGCGGCGGGCGCATAACGCATTCGGCCAGCCTTTTCCGGCTGGCCGCTAATTAAAACGCATTTTTACCGACGTGCATTTTGCACGACGGCGGCCCCCTTTTATCCGCGTTCAGGAGAAAATAATGCCCACGAAAATCGTCATAAAAAAGAACACATATTTTGACTCCGTCTCATTAATGTCCGTTTCCACCAAAGCCAATAAATTACCGGGCGTCGAGCAGGCGTTTGTCGCGATGGCGACGGAAATGAACAAAGGCGTATTAAAAAACCTCGGGCTATTAACGCCGGAATTAGCGGAAGCCAAAAACGGCGACCTGATGATCGTAATTAAAGGCGACGCGGCGAATGATGAAACCCTGGCGGCCATCGAAGCGCTGTTCACGCGTAAAGAGAGCGGCGGCACCCATGAAGCGCGCTACGCCACGATTGCCAGCGCTAAAACCCATCGCCCGGATAGCAACCTTGCGGTGATTTCCGTTAACGGCACCTTCGCTGCCCGCGAAGCGCGCCAGGCGCTGGAAAACGATCTTAACGTCATGCTCTTTTCCGATAACGTGTCGCTCGACGACGAGCTGTCGCTGAAGCAGCTGGCGCACCAGAAAGGGCTGCTGATGATGGGGCCGGACTGCGGCACCGCCATTCTCAACGGCGCGGGACTGTGCTTTGCCAACGCGGTGCGCCGCGGACCGATTGGCATCGTCGGCGCATCCGGCACCGGCAGCCAGGAGCTGAGCGTGCGCATTCACGAATTCGGCGGCGGCGTGTCGCAGCTGATTGGCACCGGCGGACGCGATCTCAGCGAGAAAATCGGCGGCCTGATGATGCTCGACGCCATCGACATGCTGGAAGCGGACGACGCGACCCAGGTGATTGCGCTGATCTCCAAGCCGCCGGCCCCTGCGGTGGCGGAGAAAGTGCTGGCCCGCGCGCGCGCCTGCCGCAAGCCGGTGGTTGTCTGCTTCCTTGGCCGCAGCGAACCGCCCGCCGATGAAGACGGCCTGCAGTTTGCGCGCGGCACCAAAGAGGCGGCCCTGAAGGCGGTCCTGCTCACCGGCATCAAAAAAGAGTCCCTCGATCTGCATCCGCTCAACTGGCCGTTGATTGAAGAGGTGCGCGCCCGCCTGACGCCGCAGCAGAAGTACATTCGCGGCCTGTTCTGCGGCGGTACCCTGTGCGACGAGGCGATGTTCGCGGCTCTGGAGAAATTCGACGACGTCTACAGCAACATCCAGCCCGATCCGTCTAAGCGCCTGGGCGACGTCAATGTCAGTAAAGCCCACACCTTCCTCGACTTTGGCGACGATGACTTCACTAACGGCAAGCCGCACCCGATGATCGACCCGACCAACCGCATCAGCCGCCTGCTGCAGGAGGCGCGCGATCCGGAGGTGGGCGTCATCGTGATGGACTTCGTGCTGGGCTTCGGCGCGCATGAGGATCCGGTCGGCGTGATGATCGACGCTATCAAAGAGGCGCAGGCGATCGCGAAGGCCGATAACCGTCCGCTTGAGATTCTCGGCTACGTGCTCGGCACCGACCAGGATCCGCAGTCGCTGGCGCAGCAGTGCCAGCTGCTGACCGACGCAGGCGTCATCTGGGCCAGCAGCAGTACCAACACCGGATTACTGGCACGCGAATTTGTCTGCAAAGGGGAGAAAGCATAATGACGACCTTATTCAACCAGCCGCTGAACGTGATTAACGTCGGCATTGCGATGTTCAGCGACGACCTCAAAAAACAGCACGTTCCCGTGACCCAGCTCGACTGGACGCCGCCGGGGCAGGGCAATATGCAGGTCGTTGAAGCGCTCGACCAGCTGGCGGAAAAACCGCTGGCGGAGAAAATTGCCGCCGCCAACCGCATAGCTCTTGAGCGCATTATTCAGTCCCATCCGGTGCTGGTGGGCTATGACCAGGCCATTAACGTGGTGCCGGGCATGACCCGCACCACCATTCTGCACGCCGGTCCGCCTGTCGCCTGGGAGAACATGTGCGGGGCGATGAAGGGTGCGGTCACCGGGGCGCTGGTGTTTGAAGGGCTGGCGAAAGATCTGGACGATGCGGCAAGGCTCGCTGCCTCCGGAGAAATTACCTTCTCGCCGTGCCACGAGCACGACTGCGTGGGCTCGATGGCGGGCGTCACCTCCGCATCGATGTTTATGCACATCGTTGAAAACAAAACCTACGGCAACCGCGCGTTCACCAACCTCAGCGAGCAGATGGCGAAGATCCTGCGCATGGGCGCTAACGACCAGAGCGTGATCGACCGTCTGAACTGGATGCGCGACGTGCTCGGCCCGATGCTGCGCGACGCGATGAAGATCGTCGGCGAAATCGACCTGCGCCTGATGCTGGCTCAGGCGCTGCACATGGGCGACGAGTGCCACAATCGCAACAACGCGGGCACTACGCTGCTGATCCAGGCGCTGACGCCGGGGCTGATTCAGGCGGGCTATCCGGTGGCGCAGCAGCGCGAGGTGTTCGAGTTTGTCGCCAGCAGCGACTACTTCTCCGGCCCGACCTGGATGGCGATGTGTAAGGCCGCGCTGGACGCCGCGCACGGCATTGAGTACAGCACCGTCGTCACCACCATGGCGCGTAACGGATACGAGTTCGGCCTGCGCGTTTCCGGCCTGCCGGGGCAGTGGTTCACCGGCCCGGCGCAGCAGGTGATCGGCCCGATGTTCGCGGGCTATAAGCCGGAAGACTCCGGGCTGGACATCGGCGACAGCGCCATCACCGAAACCTACGGCATCGGCGGCTTTGCGATGGCGACGGCCCCGGCGATTGTCGCCCTGGTGGGCGGCACGGTGGATGAAGCCATCGACTTCTCCCGCCAGATGCGCGAAATCACCCTCGGCGAAAACCCGAACGTCACCATTCCGCTGCTCTCGTTTATGGGCATTCCGACCGCTATCGACATCACCAAAGTCGCGGGCAGCGGCATTCTGCCGGTGATTAACACCGCCATTGCCCACAAAGACGCGGGCATCGGCATGATTGGGGCGGGCATCGTTCACCCGCCGTTTAGCTGTTTTGAAAAGGCGCTGTTGACCTTCCGCGATCGCTACTTTTTATAAGGCATGCATCCATGAAAAACATGAAGCTGGAGTGGAAAAGAGGTGACTGGGCGGCGTATTTCGGGTTGATGACCAACAACCTGACCAATTTGCTGACCATGATGGGGCTGCTCATTTTTGTCGTCGGCATCCCGAAGGAGATTGTTTATGGACGCATCGCGCCAGCCTTCGGGCTGGCGGTGCTGGTGGCGAGTATTTGCTACGCCTGGTTCGGCATGCAGATGGCGCGCGCCACCGGACGAACGGACGTGACCGCGCTACCGTCCGGCCCGAGCGCGCCGTCGATTTTTACCGTGACCTTCCTGGTCCTGATGCCGGTTTATCAGCAGACCGGCGATGCGGACTTCGCGATCCAGATTGGCCTGGTGTGGTGCTTCGTGGAGGCGATGATCCTCGCGGGCGGTTCGTTTTTAGGGGAAACCATCCGCAAGATGATCCCGCGTACCGTGCTGCTGTCGTGCCTCTCCGGTTTGGGCCTGCTGCTGCTGGCGATGAACCCGATGCTGCAGGCGTTCGAAGCGCCGACCGTGTCGTTTATCGTGCTGCTGCTGATCTTCATCAACTGGTTCGGTAAAAAGCCGATTTTCGCCCGTATCCCGACCGGCCTGCTGCTGCTGATAGCCGGTACGGCACTGGCGTGGATCTCCGGTCTGCAAAGCCCGGAAGCGATTAAAGCGTCTATGTCATCCTTCGGCTTTAATCCGCCGGAAGTGCACGTGGACAGCTTCATGCAGGGCCTGCCGCACGCGCTGCCTTATCTGGCCTCTGCCGTGCCGCTGGGGCTGGCGAACTACATCTTTGACCTGGAGAACATCGAAAGCGCCCACGCGGCGGGAGATGCGTACCCGACGCGCAAGGTGATGCTGGCGAACGGTCTGGCGTCGATGCTCGGCTGCCTGATGGGGAACCCGTTCCCGGTGACGGTCTACGTCGGCCACCCCGGCTGGAAAGCGATGGGGGCCAGCATCGGCTACACGCTGGCCTCCGGCGTGACCATGTTCATCGTGCCGCTGTTCGGGCTGGGGGCATTTATGCTCGCCATCATTCCGATGACCGCCATCGTGCCGATTCTGGTGTTTATCGGCGTCGTCACCGCCAACCAGGTGGTGAGGGAAACGCCCAAAGTGGAGGTGCCGGTGATCTTCATCTGCCTGTTCCCGTGGATCGCCAACTGGGCGCTGACCATGATGAACAGCGTGATGGGGGCGGCGGGCACCAGCGCGGCGAAGATCGGCACCGATGTGCTGCACAGCAAAGGGATCTACTACGAAGGACTCGTCCATTTGGGGAACGGGGCACCGCTCGCCAGCATGCTGTGGGGCTGTATCGCCATCTTCGCCATCATCAACAAGCCGCTGCGCGGAGCCGTTGCGGCCGCCGTTGGGGCGCTGCTGGCGCTGTTTGGGGTGATCCACGCCCCGGTGGTGGGCTTTGCCGAAGGCAGTTCGCTGATGTTCGTTACGGCCTACCTGATGATGGGCGGCATGTTTGTGGTGAAGCATGTGCTGGATAGTCGCGAAGCGGCGAGCGCTGCGACTGGTACCGTTGCGAAGGAAAATGTATGAAAGAGCTTATGGTCGTCGCCATCGGCGGCAACAGCATTATCAAAGACAACGCCAGCCAGTCGATTGAACATCAGGCGCAGGCGGTTAAAGCGGTGGCAGAGTCGGTGCTCGAAATGCTGGCCTCCGACTATGACATCGTGCTCACCCACGGTAACGGTCCGCAGGTGGGGCTGGATCTGCGCCGCGCCGAAATCGCCCACGAGCGGGAAGGGCTGCCGCTGACGCCGCTGGCAAACTGCGTGGCGGACACTCAGGGCGGGATTGGCTACCTGATCCAGCAGGCGCTCAACAATCGCCTGGCCGCGCGCGGGGAGCAAAAAGCGGTCACGGTCGTTACGCAGGTGGAGGTGGATAAAAACGATCCGGGTTTTACTCACCCTACCAAACCTATCGGTGCGTTCTTCACCGAGGCACAGCGCGACGAGCTGCAGCGCGCACATCCGGACTGGCATTTTGTCGAGGATTCAGGCCGTGGCTACCGTCGCGTGGTGGCTTCACCGCAGCCGCTTCGGATTGTCGAGGCCGACGCCATCAAAACGCTGACGCAAAAAGGCTTTGTGGTGATCGGCGCGGGCGGCGGCGGAATACCCGTGATTCGCAGCGAGCAGGGCGACTACCAGAGCGTCGATGCGGTGATTGATAAAGATCTCTCCACCGCGCTGCTGGCACGCGAGATCGGTGCCGACGTGCTGGTGATTACCACCGGCGTGGAGAAGGTGTGCATCAACTTCGGCAAGCCGAACCAGCAGGCGCTGGACACCGTCAGCGTGGCGCAGATGACGCGCTACAGGGAAGAGGGCCACTTCCCGGCGGGCAGCATGCTGCCCAAAATCGTCGCCTCGCTGGAATTTTTACACCACGGCGGCAGGCGCGTGATTATCACCTCGCCGGACTGCCTGCCCGCGGCGCTGCGCGGGGAAACCGGTACCCATATTGTTAATGAGGGAAGATAAGATGAGTGAAAACAAAAGCCGCCGCGAATTTATTAGCCAGAGCGGCAAAATGGTCACCGCCTGCGCGCTGTTTGGTGCCACCGGGTCCGTCGCGTATGCTGCTGACTCCGCGAAGCCAACCTGCGAGACGGGCAAACCGATGAGCATCACCGCGAAACATTACTATCTGGACAACGTGCTGCTGGAGGCCGGGTTTAACGTTGACGGCGGCGTGGCGACGAGCACCCGCACCGAGCTGAAAACGCTGGAGATTAACGACGGGAAGATCGTCGCCCTGCGCGATAACAAGCGCCACGCCGACGTAACGCTGCCGCACTACGATGCGGGCGGCAAGCTGATGCTCCCGGCGATGCGCGACATGCACATTCACCTGGATAAAACCTTTTACGGCGGTCCGTGGCGCTCCCTGAACCGCCCGGCGGGCACCACGATCCAGGATATGATCCGCCTCGAGCAGAAGCTGCTGCCGGAGCTGCAGCCCTACACCCAGGAGCGCGCGGAAAAGCTGATCGATCTGATCCAGTCGAAAGGCTCCACCATCGCCCGCAGCCACTGCAATATCGAGCCGACCTCCGGTCTGAAGAATCTGGAAAACCTGCAGGCGGTTTTATCGCGCCGTAAGCCCGGCTTTGACTGCGAAATTGTCGCTTTTCCGCAGCACGGGCTGCTGCTGTCGAACTCCGAAAAGCTGATGCGCGAGGCGATGCAGGCCGGGGCGCACTACGTGGGCGGGCTGGACCCAACCAACGTCGACGGCGCAATGGAGAAATCCCTCGACGCCATGTTCCAGATTGCGCTGGACTACGACAAAGGCGTGGATATCCACCTGCATGAAACCAGCCCGGCGGGCGTGGCGGCGGTGAATTACATGGTCGAGACCGTGGAGAAAACGCCGGAGCTGAAGGGCAAGCTGACCATCAGCCACGCCTTTGCGCTGGCGACGCTCAACGAGCAGCAGGTGGATGAGATCGCCACCCGCATGGCGGCGCAGCGGGTGACCATCGCCTCCACCGTGCCGATTGGCACCCTGCATATGCCGCTGAAGCAGCTGCGCGAGAAGGGTGTGTTCGTGATGACGGGGACCGACAGCGTCATCGACCACTGGTCGCCGTACGGTCTGGGGGACATGCTGGAGAAGGCGAATCTATACGCTCAGCTCTACATCCGCCCGAACGAGCAGACGCTCTCCCGCGCGCTCGGTATTGCCACCGGCGACGTGCTGCCGCTGAATGACAAAGGCGAGCGCGTGTGGCCGAAAGCGCAGGACGACGCCAGCTTTGTGCTGGTGGATGCCTCCTGCTCCGCCGAGGCTGTGGCGCGCATTTCACCGCGCACCGCGACGTTCCATAAGGGCAACCTTGTCTGGGGCTCGGTGGGTTGAGGTGCATTTCTCCCTCTCCCTGTGGGAGAGGGGTGGGGTGAGGGCTTCAGGCCGCACTTCCATAGGTTGGGTAAGGCGAAGCCGCCACCCGACAATGCAGTATACTGCTATGCACATTCTTAAAGAGGGATCTGCCATGGCACAAAACATCTACGACAATCCGGCGTTTTTTGAAGGCTACGCCCAGCTTCCACGCTCGGTGCAGGGGCTGGACGGCGCGCCGGAGTGGCCCGCGCTTAAGGCCATGCTGCCGGATTTAAGCGGCAAATCGGTTGTCGATCTCGGCTGCGGCTACGGCTGGTTCTGCCGCGCAGCCCGCGAGCTGGGCGCTGCTGACGTCACGGGGGTCGATATCTCAGAAAAGATGCTCGCCCGCGCAGCGGAGCTTACCGCTGACCCACAGATTCACTATCAGCGTAGCGATCTGGAATCTCTTAAGCTCAACGAGAACAGCCTCGATCTGGTCTATAGCTCGCTGGCGCTGCACTACCTGCCGGAACTGGATACGCTATTCGCCAGGGTTCAGCGCGCGCTCAAGCCCGGCGGCAGCCTGGTCTTTTCGATGGAGCACCCGATATACACCTGCGCCACCCGTCAGGGCTGGCTGACCGACGATAGCGGCGAGCGGTTCTGGGGCGTAAACCATTATCAGGATGAAGGCAAACGCGTCAGCAACTGGCTGGCGGACGGGGTGGTGAAATACCACCGCACGCTCGGCACCACGCTTAACGCGCTGATCGGGGCCGGATTAACGATAAGCGACGTCAACGAGTGGGGGCCAACGCAGGCGCAGATTGACGCCTGGCCCGCGCTGGCCGAAGAGGCGGAGCGCCCGATGCTGGTGCTGATCGCCGCCCGTAAGGCTCAGTAGCCCACCTTATACACCCGCCCGCTCTGCACGCCTTCCACGCTGCGGCGATAGGCCTGCGCCACGGTCGCGGCGGGAACGCTCTCAAAGCCCGGGAAGAAGCCGTCGTAGGTTTCGACGGATTCGGTGAGTACCGTCGGGCTAATCAGGTTGATGCGGATCCCGCGCGGCAGCTCGCAGGCTGCCGCGCGGACAAACCCTTCCAGCGCCGCATTCACCGTGGTGGCATTCACGCCCTGGGCAATTGGCTCGTGCGCCACGATGCCGCTTATCAGCGTAATAGAGCCGCCTTCGTTAAGATAATGCTGGCCGGTCAGCGCCAGGCGCACCTGCCCGAGCAGCTTGTCCTGCAGTCCCTGGTTGAAGTCGCTGTCCTTCATGGTCGCGAGCGGGCCAAAGTAAAGGCCGCCGCTGGCGGACACAATCGCGTCCACCGGGCCGATTTTCTCAAACAGCGCCTGGACGCTCGCCTGCGAGGTGATATCAACCTGCTCGTCGCCCTGCGTGCGGCCGACGCGGATGACCTCGTGGCGACGACTCAGCTCTTCCGTTACCGCACGACCGACCGTACCGCTGGCACCAATAATCACGATTTTCATAGCCGACTCCTTTTGTTGTGAGCCTTCATTCTTTAATAAATAAAAATGCAGATAAACTGGGCTAAAGTTAGAAGATTGCTAACCAGAGGTTTGGAATATGGATAAGCTTCGCAGTATGGAGACCTTTATTGCCGTGGTTGAAAGCGGCAGTTTTACCGGTGCGGCGGCTCGGCTGGAGATGTCGGCGGTAATGGTGGGGAAATACGTTGCGCTGCTGGAATCACAGCTCGGCACCCGCCTGCTGGAGCGTAACACGCGGCGCCAGAGCCTGACCGACGCCGGGCGGGTCTATTTCGACGAGGCGAAGCGGGTGCTGGAGCAGGTCGCGATCGCCGAAAGCGCCGTGGAACGCCTGCGCGCCGTGCCGTCCGGCACCCTGCGCGTGACCGCACCCACCTCGTTTGGCGGCAGCGCGATCGCGCCGCTTACGGCCTCTTTTTTACAACGCTACCCGGAAGTGCGCATCGAGCTGGATCTCACCAACCGGATGGTGGATCTGGTGGAGGAAGGTATCGATCTGGCCATTCGTATTGGCGACATTCACAACGACGATCTGGTGGCGAAATACCTCTGCCCTTACCGGATGGTGATCTGCGCGGCGCCGGACTACCTTGCGCGCTACGGTACGCCGCAAACCCCTGCCGATCTGGTGGATCATCTCTGCTTATCCCACAGCGTGTGGACCGCACGCAACGAGTGGCGGCTGCCGGGCGTCGAAGGCGAGGTGCGCTGGAAGCGGGATGCGGTCTTGAGATGCAACGACGGCTACGGGCTGCGGATGGCCGCGAGAGCCGGGGCGGGGCTGCTGCTGCAGCCGGAAGTGCTGGTGGCGGAAGATCTGGAAAGCGGCAGGCTGGTGCGGGTGCTGGAGACGTATATTCCGGCGCCGAGACCCGTGCATTTGCTGTGGCGCCAGGATTTACGACCTCTCCCTAAGCTAACGGAATTTATCGCCCATATTCTGCTAAGATTGGGCACACTATAAAAAAAGAAGGTATGCAAAGAATGTCTGTGAATAAACTCGCCAGCAGCGCGCAGGGCCTGCAATCATCTGCCATCCGTGAATTATTAAAACATAGCAAAATGGCCGACGTCATTTCGCTGGGTGGGGGGATCCCTAACCCGGCCCTGTTCGATCACGAAGGGCTGAAAATTGCCGCTGATGCCGTATTATCACAGCATTTTGGTGAGGCCTTTCAATACGGTCTGACCGAAGGCGTACCGGGGCTGCGGGAAGAAATTCAGCGCATCTGCGAGGGGCGCGGTATCGCCTGTAAGGCCGATGATGTTGTTATTACTTCCGGTTCACAGCAGTCCCTCGACGTGCTGGCGCGTGCATTAATTAACCCGGGCGATACCGTTGTGGTTGAGCGTCCAACCTATCTTGCCGCGCTGCAGGTCTTCGGTCTGGCGCAGGCGAATTTTGAATCCGTTGGCACCGATGGTGACGGCATGAAGGTCGACGAGCTTGAAGCGCTGGCGGCGAAGAAAACCATCAAAGCGGTCTATATTGTTCCGACGTTTGGCAACCCTGGCGGGGTAACCCTTTCTGAGGCGCGTCGCAAACAGCTGGTGGAATTATCGAAGCGCTATGACTTCGTCATTATTGGTAATGGTGCCAACTTACTGATTTAGTGTATGATGGTGTTTTTGAGGT
>NZ_JUMS01000036.1:0-6012 GCF_001059415.1 Enterobacter sp. 940_PEND | reverse complement strand
CCGCTTCGCGGTGCCCTCGGCTTATTCCTTCCGGCTTGTCGGGTACGGGCGGAGGTAACGTCCCTGTAAAGCCCGTCCTCTCGGCGCATCCATGCGCCTCGCCCCGGCCGGAAGGCAAACGCCTCAGCGATTTACAGCCGGACCAGGGCATCGCTGAAAGCCTTTAGTCGTTCTGAAACAAGGTTATTGCTTCTGCTTAAAAAATACGGTGGATCCCTCAGCCCGCAGGGTCTCCTGCGGGGGCTTTACGTTACTGCTCTTCCTCTTCCTGCTGCTCGCTGATCTTCAGATCGATGATGCGGCCAATCTGATCGTGATACACCGTCAGCAGGTTGTACTGGCTCATCTCGGAGATGATCTGCGGTGAAACATTAAAGCTGCGGGCCAGCTCTTCCTGGTGAAAATAGCCTGGCTGACGCCGCCTCACATGGGCGCGGCGGCGGTTGTACTGATACCACAAAATCAGCAGCCAGCCGTTGAGCGCGGCGAACAGCAGGTAGAGCAACACCGTATTAAAGGACGCGATAATCACGCTCCAGCGGTGGTCGCTCTCATCGGTTAGCTGCATCCACAGCCGGGCATACAGGAAAAACAGAAATCCTCCCCATGCCACCAGCGTCAGCGCGGCATCGAAAAGACGCGGCAAGAGCCGATGCTCGGTCAAAATTAAGGTATTTTCGTTCATTAAATGCTCCCTTTTCCCCGGTCCGGACTGATCCAGCGCGCGCGAGCGCGCTGGCGTTTAAGCATGACTTTTGGAAATGCGACGAGTGTGGTGAACAGGCCAATCATCCAGTACACCATCGGGAACCAGATCACCCAGAAAAGCGAGCTGGCCACTTTTCGTTCGTACCGCCGCTCGATGTACAAGCTGACCAGGAACTGCAGCAGGCACATCACGCCCAGCAGCAGCCCGGTAAACTCCGGTGGAAAAAGGCTCTCCACGGTCAGCCTGGCGGGAACCGGCGCGACATGGCTGAGGAGGAACAGCAGCACCGTCATCGCATATGCGAAGGCCCACAGCGTTGACAGGGCGTACTCCAGAAACAGCGGCCACATGCGGTGATGCTCCCAGCGCACAATCCTGCGCAGGTTGACCAGAAACACCTCCGCGCCCCCCTGGGCCCAGCGCAGGCGCTGTTTCCACAGGCCCCTCAGCGTCTCCGGCATCAGGATCCAGCACAGCGCCCGCGGCTCAAAAAAGATATCCCAGTGGCGCAGCTGAAGCTTCCAGCTGATGTCGATGTCTTCGGTGATCATGTCCGGGCTCCAGTACCCGACGTCTGCCAGCGCCTGTCGGCGAAATGCGGCGATGACGCCGGAGACGGTAAAGACCCGGCCATAGATCCGCTGCGTCCGCTTGATGAGCCCAATAATGGAAGAGAACTCGCCCACCTGAATGCGGCCAATCAGCGTGGAGCGCGTGCGAATGCGCGGATTGCCGGTAACCGCCCCGACGTGGGGGTACTGAATCAGCGGGGCCACCAGATAAGCGGCGGTATCGCGATCGAGCAGGGCGTCGCCGTCAATGCAGACCAGCAGATCGCCCCGGGCCGCCGCCGCCCCGGCCTTGAGCGCCAGCGCTTTTCCCTGGTTTTCCGCGAGGTTAATCACCCGCAGGCGCGGCTGTTCCTGCGCCAGCTCCTGCAGCACCTGCGCGGTGTTGTCAGAAGATCCGTCGTTGATGGCAATAACTTCTATATTTTCATACCGCTGATCCAGCGCGGCGCTGATGGTCTCCCGGGCATTCCTTCCCTCGTTGAAGCAGGGGATAAGAATGGAGATGAGCGGCTCACCCGCGAGCGTCGGGGCGGGCGTGTCTTTATCCCACGACCAGTGGCGTTCAAGCTGATACCAGAAATAGAGGCCGCCGGTTATCCAGAGCACCGACATAAACAGCGGCCAGAAGAACACAAAATCCAGAATCAGTTCGCCGGTAAAAAGGGCGGCCACGCCTAACGGCAACCCGAATACCAGACATAAAATAGAGAATGCGATAATGCGATCAGTCATTGTCAGGGTACCAGTACGAAGAAAATTCAGGCCTGATGCGCGAGATATCAGGTTGGTTGTTGAGAAAGTCGTCGGGGTAGTAACCGTAGTTTTTGACGCCGTTCAGCTGGAGCACGCGCATCCACTGCGCAAGCTGGCTATCGGCAACGGCGCGCTGCGGTTTCTGGTCCCAGTCCCTGGCCTGCAGCTCGAAAATCGTTTTATCGAGCGCGCCGGGGCGTGCGGCGACCGCTTTAACCAGACGCGTCAGCCAGGCATCGCTCTCGTCTGCCGGGACGGACTCCATCAGCGGCATGGCCATCGGTACCGTCCAGTCATACTCCGCCAGAAAATCATCAAGATTCTGCGCGAACCACGCTTCGCTTTCGGGCTGCAGAATGGGTAAGGCGAACATATTGCGCGCGGTTTTAATCTGCGGGCCGCGGATGTGCTTCACCGCCAGGCTCAGGGCGTGGGTAAACCCGATAAGCGTCTGGCTTTTCTGGCGCGTGGTGCTCTGAACGGCATCGTCCGCGTCCGTCAGCGCCGCATCGTCATGGAACAAAATCCCGTTGAAGCTGGCATAGCGGGCCAGATCTTCATAGATGTCCGTCACCTGCTGGCGCACCTGCGGGTCCCACGGGGAGAGCCGGATATAGGGCTCGGTGGCTTCGCGCAGCTCGCCGGTTTGACGATCCCGACGCTGCACGCGCGGCAGGGAAGGATCGAGATCGAACGAGAGCACCGGCATCCACGCGAAGACTTTCACGCCCGCGCGGGTTTGCAGCTGCCAGGAGACAAAATTAAAAAGATCTGCCCGGACCGGCAGACGACGGTTGGGGAAATAGAGCGCCTTGATCCTGCCGTCGCCCTGCGGGTCGGCAAACGCCTGCAGGAAAACATGGCTGATCTTCATGTCATAGACCCGCTGGATCAGCCTGTTGATGTTTTGGGTCTGCTGGGCAGGATCGGGATCGTAAACGTAGTCGAGATCGACGTGCATGACGCGCACGGGATCGCGCTCCTGAACCTGGCTGACCGTGCTGGCAAACGCCTTGAGCGAGGGATTCCCGGCGATCAGCAGGCGGGGGATATTGCCCAGATCCTGCACGTTCCCCAGCCCGTCCTCAAGGGTGAAGGCCAGCCGGTAACCCTGCTGTCTGGCGATAGCGAGCGACGTACCGCTGGCGGCGCCGTAGGGCCAGACCCAGGCGCGCGGCGCTTTGCCCGTCACCTGCGTGATTTTTTCAGTCACTTTACGAACGTCATCGCCGATCCGCTGGCTGAACTGCTGGTCGGTTTCATAGCGACCCGTCGCTTTGTCATAAAAGCGATTGGCGATCGCCGGCTCGCGGCTGCCCTGCGGGTTGGCCGGAATACCGTAATGCGAGGCCCAGGTGTGCGATCCGATCTCAATCAGCGGGGACCGGCTGAGCTCGCGCACCATGTCCCACGTCGCGAAGCGATCCCGGGGCGTCATCAGGCCGCCGAAGTTAACTTTTTGATTTGCCGGCGTATCCACCCAGCTGCCCACCGGCGCCCACAGCGCAGGAATGTTCCATGCCTGAAGCAGCGGCCAGACGCGGGTGTAAAAGCTGCTGTAGCCGTCGTCAAAGCTGAGCAGAACGGCTTTCGGCGGCAGCGTTTTTTTCCCGTCATGGGCATCGAGAATGTCCTGCACGCTGATGGCGTGATAGCCGTTGTGCAGAAGCCAGCTTATCTGCTCGTTTAACGCGCTGGTGCGAACGGAGAGATAGCGCTGATCGGCGGCATCGTCTTCAACGTCGTGGTAGGCCAGGACCAGAAACTGGTTCTCCGGCCAGGGTTTACTCGCCTCCAGCTGCGGCCGATCTTTGGGCGCAATGAACGAGATCGCCTGCGCGCAGACGCTCGCGCTGAGGCAGAGCCAGCCGAGGAGTATCAGGCTCACGGAAAAACGTGTGTTCAGCATATTCATCCTTAAAAGCGTAAAGTCGCGTCAAACGTGACGGAGAGATTGCTCTCGCGTTTGCCGTCGTAAGGGCGTTTATCCCAGTTCAGCATCACGCCGGTATCAATGACGTTGTTCCACTGGACGCGCTGTCCGTAACCCAGCAGGGCGATGGCGCCAGCGGACTGATTTTTCTGCCAGTAGCTGCCGCCTCCCGCCACAAACTGCTGGCTCCAGAGGGTGTCGTAATGGCGGACCATCTCATGGTCAACGGACAGGGCAGCCGTCACGGACAGATCCCGCGCCGGGTTGTAATAAAGCGTGTCGCGCAGGCTGTTTTTGCTGGCGGCGATCCCCGGCTCGAGATCCAGCGTCAGGGACGGTGTCTGCCAGAGACGCTCCTTGCCCGTGAGGGTGTATTCCTGGCGACGGTTATGGTCGGAGAAGCGGCTGAGGGCGGCGCTGAACTGGTACTCACGCCGCTCGTTTTGATACCAGCGCACTCCGCCTTCACCCCGGTTGGCGCTAATTCCGTTGCGTAACGCCCGAAGGGGCGTGGTGCGCGACAGGCGTTCCAGGCTGCCGCTGACCTGCCAGCTATCGGTCACAAAGTATGTTGTTGCGAGGCGAGCGCCCGGCTTGTTTTCACCGTGATAGCGGTTGCTGGAAAGCTCGGCTTCGAGCTGGAGGTCGCGTGGTCGCCACTCGACGCCGCCCAAAAGGTGACGGCTGGTGCCTTTGCCCTCATCGAAATTACTCTGCGCGTAGCGGGTGCCTGCAAACAGCCGCCAGCTATCCGCTACGGGTGGGCCATAGAGCGTGGCGTCCCAGCTCAGGTCGTGTGTCCCGCTGACGGGGCTATCGGAGTGCAAACCCTTGCTCGCGTTGAGGCGCAGTTCGGACATGTGGTGGACCGTTCTGAGCCTGTCGAGACGTCTGGCGCTGCGATCGTTGGGCGCGCGAGCCAGCACGTCGTCGGCCAGTAAATCCATCTGTCGCCACTCCTGCAGATCCATCGCGACGTAAGCCTGCTGTTGCTCTAGCTCTGTGTTGGACGGCTCCAGCGCCTCCGCCTTTTTCAGCTTTTGCTCGGCCGCGCGCGGCAGGCCCCGCGCCTGAAGCAGGGTGGCGTAGTCAATCTGTAATCCCTGATTGCCCGGCGCCGTTGTCGCCAGACGGTGCGTCAGCTTTTCGGCTTCCGGCAGGGCATTCGTCGCCAGCAAATAGTTAAAGCGGAGCGACTGTCCGGTAAGCCATCGATCGTTCGGCTGAGGGGTTGGGGAGCCGAAATCGTAGCGGGTCCACGGGACGTTGCGGGTCTGGCGCTCTACGTACTGGCGGGCGGACTGATACTGTCCCGTATCCAGCCAGGCGTAGAAAAGCGCGTGCTCCTCGTCCTGCGGGTCGGAAGCGTATTGCGGATAGCGTTGCAGAAGCGAGAAGGCGGCGGCAGCGTTTTGCTCCTGCAGATACGCGGAGATGACCCAGCCGATTGCCCAGTCCGGCACCGGATGCTGGGCTGCCGTAAGATCCTGATATTCGCTAATCACCCGTGGGTAATCAGCATGGGCGTACAGCGCGCCAAGCCTGTCGATACGAGCAAGGACGACGTCTTCCGCCGCCTGCGGCTCTTTTTGCCAGCGAGCAAGCAGAGCGTCGTAACGATTCAGCGCGGTTTGCGCAAGCTGCAGGCGCTCCTTTTCTGTTCTGCCAGGCACATCGGCAAGGCGAACCCGTTCTGCAGCGGCATTACGCTCAAGACGGCGACGCTCCGCGGGGGACAGCGTTACGCTTTGTGAAAGCTGGAGCGCGGGGGTGTTCACCCGGCTATCCGTTAGCGCGTCGATCAGCTCGCTGAGGAGCGCTTTATTCTCAGGTGCGACATTCAGCGCGCGGGTGTCTGCCAGAAGCCGATCCCAGCTTTTTCCCTGGCGTAACCAGACATACGAGAGCGTCTGGAGATGCGCCTGAGAGGGATTTTCCGCTACCAGCCGTCGGGCTTCCTGCAGGGCAAGCGTATCCATGCGGGCATCGGCCAGGGTGGTAATGACTCCAACTTACTGATAGTGTTTTATGTTCAGATAATGCCC
>NZ_JUMS01000035.1:0-29150 GCF_001059415.1 Enterobacter sp. 940_PEND | reverse complement strand
CGACCCCGACCTTGGCAAGGTCGTGCTCTACCAACTGAGCTATTCCCGCAAATCTGCACTGCTTTTGTTGCTGTCGTAACGTGTAATTCTCTGTCGTTACGGGAGGCGCATTATACGAGAAATCCTTTTAGCTGCAACCCCCCTTAAAGCGATTTTTTCGAAATTAAGTTCAAATGCTTAATTAATCGGCAAGCTGAACAATTTAACGACAAAAACCCGGCCACGCAAGGCGCCGGATCGCAAAATCACAGCTTAATAAAGTTTTCGCGGTAGTAGGAAAGCTCCGCCACGGACTCACGGATATCGTCCATCGCCTGGTGAGTCCCCTGCTTTTTAAAGCCATCGAGGATTTCAGGCTTCCAGCGACGCGCCAGCTCTTTCAGGGTGCTGACATCCAGATAGCGGTAGTGGAAATATGACTCCAGCTCCGGCATGTACTTAAACAGGAAACGGCGATCCTGGCCGATGCTATTCCCACAGATAGGCGATTTGCCTGCCGGAACCCACTGTTTCAGGAACTCAAGCGTCGCCAGCTCCGCCTCGCGATCGCCGAACGTGCTCGCCTTCACGCGCTCCACCAGGCCACTGCCGGTGTGGGTGCGCACGTTCCATTCATCCATCAAAGCCAGCTGGTCGTCGGACTGGTGCACTGCAATCGTTGGCCCTTCAGCCAGGATATTCAGGTTAGCGTCCGTCACCAGCGTTGCAATTTCAATGATGCGATCGCGCTCGGGATCCAGCCCGGTCATTTCGAGATCGATCCAAATCAGGTTGTTTTCATCCGCGCTCATGTTATTTTCCACCCTTCTCGCATAACCGGCAGTAGCAGGTTAACTAGTATTAATTAGAGTGTATCATAGAGGTTTTGCCCCTTACGGGCGACCAGGAGCCAGCGCGATTGAGTAAAAATAAACTCTCCAAAGGGCAGCAGCGCCGCGTAAACGCCAACCACCAGCGCCGTCTTAAAACCACTTCGGAGAAGCCGGATTATGACGACAACCTGTTTGGTGAAGCGACAGAAGGCATAGTCATCAGCCGTTTCGGTATGCATGCCGATGTCGAATCCGCCGACGGGGATATCCACCGTTGTAATATCCGTCGCACCATCCGTTCACTGGTTACCGGCGATCGCGTGGTCTGGCGACCGGGTAAAGAGGCGGCGGAAGGCGTTACGGTAAAAGGTATCGTTGAAGCGGTTCATGAGCGCACGTCCGTTTTAACCCGCCCCGATTTCTACGACGGGGTCAAACCCATTGCCGCCAACATTAACCAGATCGTCATTGTTTCGGCGATTTTACCTGAGCTTTCTCTCAACATTATCGACCGATACCTCGTCGCCTGCGAAACGCTGCAGGTTGAACCGATTATCGTGTTGAACAAAATCGATCTGCTGGATGACGACGGCATGGCCTTCGTGAATGAGCAGATGGATATCTACCGCAAGATTGGTTACCGCGTGCTGATGGTCTCCAGCCACACCAAAGATGGCCTTAAACCGCTGGAAGAGGCGCTGACCGACCGTATCAGCATCTTTGCGGGCCAGTCCGGCGTGGGTAAATCGAGCCTGCTGAACAACCTGCTTGGCCTCCAGCAAGAAATCCTGACCAACGATGTGTCCAACGTCTCTGGCCTGGGCCAGCACACCACCACCGCCTCGCGTCTGTATCATTTCCCGCACGGCGGCGACGTGATCGACTCCCCGGGCGTGCGTGAGTTCGGTTTGTGGCACCTTGAGCCGGAACAAATCTTTAACGGATTTGTCGAATTCCATGATTATTTAGGCGCTTGTAAATACCGCGACTGTAAACACGATAACGACCCTGGCTGCGCTATCCGTGAAGCGGTTGAGAAAGGCGAGATCGCGGAAACCCGCTTCGAGAATTACCACCGTATTCTTGAGAGCATGGAAGACGTAAAAACGCGTAAAAACTTTTCTGATTCTGATAACTGACAACTAAGCTAAGCATCGCTAAAATCGTCCCCTTTTTTCAGGTTCCGGCGGCTTAACGCCGGATCAGGAACGACAAAACAATGGCCTGGAGGCTACCTTGTTAAACGCATTTAAACTTTCGCTTCAATACATTCTGCCAAAACTGTGGCTCACTCGCCTGGCGGGCTGGGGCGCAAGCAAACGCGCGGGCTGGCTGACCAAACTGGTCATCGACCTTTTCGTAAAATATTACAAGGTCGATATGAAAGAGGCGCAAAAGCCGGATACCGCCAGCTACCGCACCTTCAACGAGTTCTTCGTACGCCCATTGCGTGACGAAGTGCGCCCGCTGAACACCGATCCTAACGTCCTGGTGATGCCTGCAGACGGCGTGATCAGCCAGTTGGGTAACATCGAAGACGACAAAATCCTGCAGGCGAAGGGCCATAATTACAGTCTGGAAGCGCTGCTGGCGGGTAACTACCTGATGGCGGATCTGTTCCGTAACGGTACGTTTGCCACCACCTATCTGTCACCGCGCGACTACCATCGCGTGCATATGCCGTGTAACGGTATCCTGCGTGAAATGATTTACGTCCCGGGCGACCTGTTCTCCGTAAACCACCTGACCGCGCAGAACGTGCCGAACCTGTTTGCCCGTAACGAGCGCGTCATCTGTCTGTTCGATACTGAATTTGGCCCTATGGCGCAGATTCTGGTCGGTGCGACCATCGTAGGCAGCATCGAAACCGTCTGGGCCGGCACCATCACCCCACCGCGCGAAGGCGTGATCAAACGCTGGACCTGGCCTGCCGGTGAAGCGGAAGGCTCGGTGGCCCTGCTGAAAGGTCAGGAGATGGGTCGCTTCAAGCTGGGCTCTACCGTAATCAACCTGTTTGCGCCGGGCAAAGTGAAGCTGGCTGAACAGCTCGAAAGCCTGTCGGTCACCAAACTGGGCCAGCCGCTGGCGGTCTCTACTGAAACCTTCGTGACGCCGGATGCAGAACCTGCTCCTCTGTCACAGGAAGAGATTAACGCCGAGCACGACGCCAGCCCGCTGGTTGACGACAAAAAAGACGAAGGCTAACAACAGAAGGATCGCTGACGTGCGCCCGATTATCGTTCTACTGATGGCCTGGTGCCTCAGCATGGGGGCGTACGCAGCGACAGCCCCCGACGCCAAACAGATAACCCAGGAACTGGAGCAGGCAAAAGCGGCCAAACCCGCTCAGCCAGAGACCGTCGAGTCGCTCCAGTCTGCCCTGAATGCGCTTGAGGAGCGGAAAGGCTCTCTTGAGCGCGCTCAGCAGTATCAGCAGGTTATCGACAACTTCCCCAAACTCTCGCAGACGCTGCGCGCGCAGCTCAATAATCTGCGTGACGAACCGCGCGACGTGCCCGCAGGCATGACCTCGGACGCTCTGAACCAGGAGATCCTGCAGGTCAGCAGCCAGCTTCTGGAAAAGAGCCGCCTTGCCCAGCAGGAGCAGGAGCGAGCGCGTGAAATCGCCGACTCCCTCAGCCAGCTTCCGCAACAGCAAACCGATGCCCGCCGCCAGCTTAATGAAGTTGAGCGTCGCGTGGGTACGCAAAGCGGCAATACGCCACAGGCTCAGGCCCAAAATCTGGGCCTGCAGGCAGAATCGGCTCGCCTGAAGGCCCTTGTCGATGAGCTGGAGCTGGCGCAGCTTTCCGCCAATAACCGCCAGGAACTGTCGCGGATGCGCTCTGAACTCGCTCAGAAGCAGAGCGAGCAGCTGGATGCGTATCTCCAGGCCCTGCGCAATCAGCTCAACAGCCAGCGCCAGCGTGAAGCGGAGCGCGCGTTGGAAAGCACCGAACTGCTGGCGGAAAACAGCGAAAACCTGCCTGCCGGTATCAACGAACAATTCAGGGTCAACCGCGAGCTTTCTGCCGCGCTGAATCAGCAGGCGCAGCGCATGGATCTGGTTGCCTCGCAGCAACGTCAGGCGACCAATCAAACGTTGCAGGTGCGTCAGGCGCTCAACACCCTGCGCGAGCAGTCCCAGTGGCTCGGGTCATCAAACCTGCTGGGCGAAGCGTTACGCGCCCAGGTCGCGCGCCTGCCGGAAATGCCGAAGCCGCAGCAGCTGGATACCGAGATGGCCCAGCTGCGCGTTCAGCGACTGCACTTTGAAGATCTTCTCAATAAACAGCCGCAAATCCGCCAGATCCGTCAGGCTGACGGCCAGCCCCTGACCAGCGAGCAAAACCGCATTCTGGAAGCCCAACTGCGTACCCAGCGTGAACTGCTGAACTCTCTGCTCCAGGGCGGAGATACGCTGATTCTGGAGCTGACCAAGCTAAAAGTCTCCAACAGCCAGCTGGAAGATGCGCTGAAAGAGGTGAACGAGGCGACGCACCGTTATCTCTTCTGGACCTCCGACGTGCGTCCGATGACATTCTCGTGGCCGATTGAGATTGTCCAGGACCTGCGCCGCCTGATTTCGCTGGACACCGTCAGCCAGCTGGGACAGGCCAGCGTGATGATGTTTACCAGCAAAGAGACCATTTTCCCGCTGCTCGGGGCGTTGATTCTGGTGGGCTTCAGCATTTACTCGCGCAGACATTTCACCCGCTTCCTGGAGCGTTCCAGCTCCAGGGTCGGGAAAGTCACCCAGGATCACTTCTGGCTGACGTTGCGCACCGTATTCTGGTCGATTCTTGTCGCCTCCCCGCTGCCGGTGCTGTGGATGACGCTGGGGTATGGCCTGCGGGAAGCCTGGCCCTATCCGCTCGCGGTCGCGATTGGCGATGGCGTCACCGCCACGGTGCCGCTGCTGTGGGTGGTCATGATTTGCGCCACCTTCGCGCGCCCCAATGGCCTGTTTATCACCCACTTTGGCTGGCCGCGTAATCGCGTCGCGCGCGCTATGCGTTACTACCTGATGAGCATCGGGCTGATTGTGCCGCTGATTATGGCGCTGATCATGTTCGATAATCTCAACGACCGGGAGTTCTCAGGCTCGCTGGGCCGCCTCTGCTTCATGCTGATTTGTGGGGCGCTGGCCATCGTTACGCTCAGCCTGAAACGCGCTGGCATTCCGCTCTATCTGGATAAATCCGGCAGCGGCGACAACATGTTCAACCGGCTGCTCTGGAACCTGCTGCTTAGCGCACCGTTGGTTGCGATGCTGGCAGCCGCAGTAGGTTATCTGGCGACCTCGAAGGCGCTGCTGGCGCGACTGGAAACCTCGGTGGCCATCTGGTTCCTGCTTCTGGTGGTGTACCACGTGATCCGCCGCTGGATGTTGATCCAGCGGCGGCGTCTGGCGTTTGACCGTGCCAAGCATCGCCGGGCAGAGATTCTTGCCCAGCGTGCGCGGGGAGAGGAAGAGCCAAACCACGTCAACAGTACGGAAGGCACAACCGAAGCGGACGAGGTCGAACTGGATCTGGATGCCATCAGTACCCAGTCCCTGCGTCTGGTTCGCTCCATCCTGATGCTCATAGCCCTGCTGTCGGTGATCTTCCTGTGGTCGGAGATCCATTCTGCATTTGGCTTCCTGGAGAACATCTCTCTGTGGGACGTGACGTCCACGGTGCAGGGCGTTGAAAGCCTGGAGCCGATTACCTTAGGGGCGGTGCTGATTGCCATACTGGTGTTGATTATCACCACGCAGCTGGTGCGCAACTTCCCTGCCCTGCTGGAGCTGGCGCTTCTGCAGCATCTGGATTTAACCCCGGGGACGGGATATGCGATTACGACCATAACTAAATATCTGATCATGCTGTTTGGCGGGCTGGTTGGCTTCTCGATGATCGGTATTGAGTGGTCGAAGCTGCAGTGGCTGGTGGCGGCCCTTGGTGTAGGGTTAGGTTTTGGTTTACAGGAGATCTTCGCCAACTTCATCTCTGGCCTGATCATTCTGTTCGAAAAACCGATCCGCATTGGCGATACCGTCACGATCCGCGATCTGACCGGCAGCATCACGAAGATCAATACCCGTGCGACGACGATCAGCGACTGGGATCGGAAAGAGATCATCGTGCCAAACAAGGCGTTTATCACCGAGCAGTTCATCAACTGGTCGCTGTCAGACTCCGTTACCCGCGTGGTGCTGACGGTACCGGCGCCGTCGGACGCCAACAGCGAAGAGGTGACCCAGATCCTCTACACCGCCGCTGAGCGCTGCTCGCTGGTGATCGACAACCCGGCGCCGGAAGTATTCCTTGTGGATCTACAGCAGGGGATCCAGATTTTCGAGCTGCGTATCTACGCCGCCGAAATGGGACACCGTATGCCGCTGCGCCATGAGATTCACCAGCTGATTCTGGCGGGCTTCCGCGAGCACGGTATTGATATGCCGTTCCCACCGTTCCAGATGCGCCTGGAAAGCCTGGACGGGCGTAAAACGGGAAGAACGCTGACGTCAGCGGCGCGTACGCGTCCGGCGGGAAGTTTGTAAGATAAGCGGTGCAACCCTCTCCCGCGGGAGAGGGTAAACTGCCGTCAGGCGCGATCTACGGTAAACGCAATCACATCGCCAAGCTGCTCTGCGCCCAGGGCCAGCATCACCAGACGGTCAACACCCAGCGCCACGCCGGAGCAATCCGGCAGGCCCGCTTTTAATGCTTCAAGCAAATTCACATCAATAGGCTGCTGCGGCAGGCCGCGCGCGGCGCGCTTGCGGTTATCCTGCTCGAAACGCTGCGCCTGCTCGCGGGCGTCGGTCAGTTCGTGGAAGCCGTTCGCCAGCTCAATACCTTTGTAATAGACCTCAAAACGCTCTGCGACACGATGGTCTTCGGTACTGATCTGCGCCAGTGACGCCTGGCTTGCCGGGAAGTGATAGACAAACGTCGGACGATCCTTGCCAATCTGTGGTTCTACGCCGAAGGTGAACAGCAGCTGTAGCAGCGTGTCGCGATCCTCTTCGGTATCCGCCACGTTGCTGAGATCCAGTTTTGCCGCCACTTCGCGCAGCTGGGTTTTGTCCGCCGATAGCGGATCGATTTCCAGATGGCGCTGGAAAGCCTGCTGATAGGAGAGCGTTTCGGCTTCTGAGCAGTCCAGAACCTGCTGCAGCAGATCGTCCACCTCATTCATCAGACGGTACATATCATAATGAGGGCGGTACCACTCCAGCATGGTGAATTCCGGGTTGTGGTGACGCCCCATCTCCTCATTACGGAAGCTGCGGCACAGCTGATACACCGGACCACATCCCGCCGCCAGCAGGCGTTTCATGTGGTATTCCGGGCTGGTCATCAGATACAAATTCATGCCCTGAGAGTGGCCGGGGCCAACAAAACGGGTTTCAAACGGCACCAGATGAATATCCGTTACCGTTGCCTGACTCATGCACGGCGTTTCCACCTCCAGGACTCCGCGGTCGGCAAAGAAACGGCGGATCTCCGCCATAATTGCAGCGCGTTTTAACAGATTAGGGATGGATGCGCTCGGCTGCCAGGTGGCCGTTTCGCTCATGAGTTGTTCTCCGATTTCAGACAAGGGCACGAAGTCTACTCGTTAGCAGGGGCAGAGACAAATTTTGCGCAGTAAAAAAGCGCATTTCATTTAGGTGAACTTTTTCGTGACGTATTTCATCAATCTTCATGATAAATCGCCGTACAGAACAGCAAAAAAATCGAACACGTCAAATTTCCCTGACATCTACACGGTTATACTGTTTTACCCATAAAGGAGCAGTGGAAACGCTTTCGCAATCGTCCTTTTGGACGGGTGAACTACCTTTAGTTTGTCGCGTTGCGAAATAACAAAAATCTGGAGGAATGTCGTGCAAACTTTTCAAGCCGATCTTGCCGTAATAGGCGCTGGCGGGGCTGGATTACGTGCTGCGATTGCTGCAGCACAAGCTAATCCCAACGCTAAAATCGCATTGATTTCAAAAGTCTATCCAATGCGTAGTCACACAGTGGCAGCAGAAGGAGGGTCCGCCGCCGTTGCGCAGGATCATGACAGCTTTGAATACCATTTCCACGACACGGTTGCAGGGGGCGACTGGCTTTGCGAACAGGATGTCGTTGACTACTTTGTGCATCATTGTCCCACGGAAATGACCCAGCTTGAACAGTGGGGATGTCCGTGGAGCCGCCGTCCGGACGGCAGCGTCAACGTTCGCCGCTTTGGCGGTATGAAGATTGAACGCACCTGGTTCGCCGCCGATAAAACTGGCTTCCACATGCTGCACACCCTGTTCCAGACCTCCCTCCAGTTCCCACAAATTCAGCGCTTCGATGAACATTTCGTCCTCGACATTCTGGTTGATGACGGGCAGGCGCGTGGCCTGGTGGCGATGAACATGATGGAAGGCACGCTCGTCCAGATCCGCGCCAACGCCGTAGTGATGGCGACGGGCGGTGCGGGTCGCGTTTATCGCTACAACACCAACGGCGGCATCGTCACCGGTGACGGCATGGGCATGGCGCTCGGCCACGGCGTACCGCTGCGCGATATGGAGTTCGTGCAGTATCACCCAACCGGTCTGCCGGGCTCCGGCATTCTGATGACGGAAGGCTGCCGCGGTGAAGGCGGTATTCTGGTCAATAAAAACGGCTATCGCTATCTGCAGGATTACGGCATGGGCCCGGAAACCCCGCTCGGCGAGCCGAAGAACAAATACATGGAACTCGGCCCGCGCGACAAAGTCTCTCAGGCCTTCTGGCACGAGTGGCGCAAAGGCAACACCATCTCCACGCCGCGCGGCGATGTGGTCTATCTCGACCTGCGTCACCTTGGCGAGAAGAAACTGCTGGAACGTCTGCCGTTCATCTGCGAGCTGGCGAAAGCCTACGTCGGCGTCGACCCGGTGAAAGAGCCGATTCCGGTGCGTCCAACCGCGCACTACACCATGGGCGGGATCGAAACCGACCAGCAGTGCGAAACCCGTATTAAAGGCCTGTTCGCCGTCGGCGAGTGTTCCTCCGTGGGTCTGCACGGCGCCAACCGTCTCGGCTCAAACTCGCTGGCCGAGCTGGTCGTCTTTGGCCGCATGGCGGGCGAGCGCGCGATGGAGCGGGCGGCTACAGCAGGCGAAGCCAACGGTGCCGCGCTGGATGCGCAGGTCGCAGACGTTGAAAAACGCCTGAAAGACCTGGTGAACCAGGAGGGTAACGAGAACTGGTCTAAGATCCGCGACGAGATGGGCCTGTCGATGGAAGAAGGCTGCGGTATCTACCGTACCCCTGAGCTGATGCAAAAAACCGTCGACAAGCTGGCGGAACTGCAGGAGCGCTTCAAGCGCGTGCGCATCACCGATACCTCCAGCGTATTCAACACCGACCTGCTCTACACCATCGAGCTGGGCCACGGCCTGAACGTCGCGGAATGTATGGCGCACTCTGCGCTGGCGCGTAAAGAGTCGCGTGGGGCCCACCAGCGTCTGGACGAAGGCTGTACCGAACGTGACGACGTCAATTTCCTGAAACACACTCTCGCCTGGCGCGATGCAGATGGCACCACACGTCTGGACTACAGCGACGTGAAAATCACTACGCTGCCGCCGGCTAAACGCGTGTACGGTGCAGAAGCAGAAGCCGCCGAGAAGAAGGAGAAGGCGAATGGCTGAGATGCAAAAAATGAAAGTTGAAGTGGTGCGCTACAATCCGGAAGTGGACGCCGCACCGCACAGCGCTTTCTATGAAGTCCCTTATGACGAGCAAACCTCCCTGCTGGATGCGCTCGGCTATATCAAAGACAACCTGGCGCCAGACCTGAGCTATCGCTGGTCCTGCCGTATGGCAATCTGCGGCTCCTGCGGCATGATGGTCAACAAGGTGCCGAAGCTGGCCTGTAAGACCTTCCTGCGCGAGTACACCAAAGGCATTAAGGTCGAAGCGCTGGGCAACTTCCCGATTGAACGCGATCTGGTGGTCGATATGACCCACTTTATCGAAAGCCTGGAAGCCATTAAGCCGTACATCATCGGTAATCCGCGCACGCCGGATCAGGGGCCGAATACCCAGACGCCGGCGCAGATGGCGAAATACCATCAGTTCTCCGGCTGCATCAACTGCGGCCTGTGCTACGCCGCCTGTCCACAGTTTGGCCTGAACAAGGAGTTCATCGGCCCGGCCGCCATTACCCTGGCGCACCGCTATAACGAAGACAGCCGCGACCACGGTAAAAAAGAACGTATGGCGCAGCTTAACAGCCAGAACGGCGTCTGGAGCTGTACCTTTGTGGGTTATTGCTCCGAAGTTTGTCCGAAGCACGTCGACCCGGCCGCCGCAATTCAACAGGGTAAAGTGGAAAGCTCGAAAGACTTTCTTATCGCTACCCTGAAACCACGCTAAGGAGTGCATGATGACGACTAAACGCAAAGCCTATGTGCGGCCTGTGCCGTCCACCTGGTGGAAAAACCTGCCGTTTTATCGCTTCTACATGCTGCGTGAAGGCACGGCGGTACCGGCGGTCTGGTTCAGCCTTGAGCTGATGTACGGCGTTTTTGCCCTCAAGCATGGCCCGGAAGCCTGGGCCAGCTTTGTCGGTTTCCTGCAAAACCCGATCGTTGTTGTTCTGAACCTGATCGTGCTCGCGGCCGCGCTGCTTCACACCAAAACCTGGTTTGAGCTGGCGCCAAAAGCGGCGAACATCATCGTAAAAGACGAGAAAATGGGGCCAGAGCCGGTGATTAAAGGGCTCTGGGCAGTGACGATTTTGGTCACTGTGGTCATTCTGTTTGTCGCATTGTTCTGGTAAGGAGACACCTGTGATCAATCCAAATCCAAAACGTTCTGACGAGCCGGTCTTCTGGGGCCTGTTTGGCGCAGGCGGCATGTGGAGTGCCATCATCGCCCCCGTCATCATTCTGCTGGTCGGCATTATGCTGCCGCTGGGGCTGTTCCCGGGCGATGCGCTGAGCTACGAACGCGTACTGGCGTTCGCGAGCAGCTTTATCGGCCGCGCGTTCATCTTCCTGATGATCGTCCTGCCGCTGTGGTGTGGCCTGCACCGTATTCACCATGCGATGCATGACCTGAAAATTCATGTACCGAGCGGGAAATGGGTGTTCTACGGTCTGGCGACCATCCTGACCGTGGTGACGCTGATTGCCGTGGTCACCATCTGACGCTTCTGGCCCGCCATCCGGCGGGCCTTTTATTTCTGCATCTTCCCCACCAGCCACTGGGCAAATTCGCGCATTGCGGGCGTTTCTGACCGTGACTGTAGCCTTGTCAGCCAGTAGCTTCCGAGATCAATCTGCGTTGCAAACGGCTGCACGATGCGCTCGCTGCTGAGTAAATGGGTAAACATGTCGACAGGCGCAATGGCAATCCCTACGCCTGCCTGCGCGGCTTCCAGCATGGTCACGGACGAATCAAACACCATCACCCGGTGCGTCGGCGAGGGAGAGTGTTCGCCCGCTGCCTGCATCCACGCAGCCCACTCGTCGCGCCGGTAGGAGCGCAGCAGGGTAAACTTCAGGATATCTGCCGGGCTTTTGAGAACTGAGGCAATCTCGGGTGTACAGAGCGGAGACAGCGGCGCAGGGCAAAGGAATTCAGCATCGGTTCCATGCCACGCGCCGCCACCGTAGCGAATAGTGTAATCAAGCCCTTCGGCCGCTGGATCGACGCGATTGTTATGGGTGGAAAGCTGAAGATCAATATGCGGATAGCAGCGGCGAAAGTCCGCGAGCAGCGAGAATAAAACACCCGTGGCAAAAGTCCCTACCACACCTATTTTGAGCTTCTCCTGAGCGCGCTGGCTGGCAAAACGATCCAGCATTCCGGCGATGCGATCGAACGAGTCATTCAGCACCGGCAGCAAATTCTCGCCTTCGGTGGTCAACATCAGCCCTCGCGAAACGCGGACAAACAGCTGGCAATTAAGGTGCTGTTCCAGCGCCTTGACGTGCTGGCTAATCGCGGAATGGGTGACATTCAACTCGATAGCGGCATGAGTAAAACTGAGATGCCTGGCGGCTGCTTCAAACGCCCGCAGGGAATTAAGAGGGAGATAGCTGCGCGTCATGGTCTCGTCCGTTAGAAAAATTAACAGCTAATGCTAAATTTAACCGTTTGTCAGCCATAGTCAAATCCAACAGACTACAGCGGTCTGACGGGCCCGGACACTCCCTTGAACTGCTATTACGGAAGATAAATGATGATGACTAAATCCCTTTGCTGCGCCCTGCTGCTCAGCACCTCCTGCTCGGTATTGGCTACCCCGATGTCAGAAAAACAGCTGGCTGAGGTGGTGGAACGGACCGTTACGCCGCTGATGAAAGCGCAGGCCATTCCGGGTATGGCGGTGGCGGTGATTTATGAGGGTCAGCCGCACTACTTCACCTTCGGTAAAGCCGATGTTGCGGCGAACAAACCTGTCACTCCACAAACCTTGTTCGAACTGGGTTCTATAAGTAAAACCTTCACCGGCGTACTCGGTGGCGATGCCATTGCTCGCGGTGAAATATCGCTGGGCGATCCGGTGACAAAATACTGGCCTGAGCTGACAGGCAAGCAGTGGCAGGGGATCCGCATGCTGGATCTGGCAACCTATACCGCAGGAGGTTTGCCGTTACAGGTACCGGATGAGGTCACGGATAACGCCTCTCTGTTGCGCTTTTATCAAAACTGGCAGCCGCAGTGGAAGCCGGGCACCACGCGTCTTTACGCCAATGCCAGCATCGGTCTTTTTGGCGCGCTGGCGGTCAAACCTTCCGGCATGAGCTATGAGCAGGCCATAACGACGCGGGTCTTTAAGCCGCTCAAGCTGGACCATACGTGGATTAACGTTCCGAAAGCGGAAGAGGCGCATTACGCCTGGGGATACCGCGACGGTAAAGCGGTACACGTTTCGCCAGGAATGCTGGACGCTGAAGCCTATGGCGTAAAAACCAACGTGCAGGATATGGCAAGCTGGGTGATGGTCAACATGAAGCCGGACTCCCTTCAGGATAATTCACTCAGGAAAGGCCTTACCCTGGCGCAGTCTCGCTACTGGCGCGTGGGGGCCATGTATCAGGGGTTAGGCTGGGAAATGCTTAACTGGCCGGTCGATGCCAAAACCGTGGTTGAAGGTAGCGACAATAAGGTGGCACTGGCACCGCTGCCTGCGAGAGAAGTGAATCCACCGGCGCCCCCGGTCAACGCATCCTGGGTCCATAAAACAGGCTCTACCGGCGGGTTTGGCAGCTACGTGGCATTTATTCCTGAAAAGCAGCTCGGTATTGTGATGCTGGCAAATAAAAGCTATCCGAACCCGGCACGCGTTGAGGCGGCATACCGTATTTTGAGCGCGCTGTAGTAAACATTGCCGGGTGGCGCTAACGCTTACCCGGCCTACAAAATCCACGGGGTGGCCACCCGGCGAAACACACCGCACAAAAACCACATTTTTCTTGCCGTCATCTACACTTAACAAAAAACAGTAAGGAAACTCCTATGCGCATTCTGCCTGTTATCGCCGCGGTGACAGCCGCGTTTTTAGTGGTTGCCTGCAGTTCCCCTACCCCGCCTCCAGGCGTTACCGTCGTCTCGCCTTTTGATGCACAACGCTTCCTTGGAACATGGTATGAAATCGCGCGCCTCGACCATCGGTTTGAGCAGGGCTTAGAGAAGGTCACTGCGAATTACAGCCCGATGGATGATGGCGGTATTCAGGTGATCAACCGGGGCTATAATCCCGATCGGGAGATGTGGCAGCAGTCGATTGGGAAAGCGTACTTCACGGGCGACCCGCGACGGGCCGCGCTCAAAGTCTCTTTCTTCGGCCCGTTTTATGGCGGCTATAACGTGATCGCGCTCGACAGAGAGTACCGTCACGCGCTGGTCTGCGGGCCGGATCGCGACTATCTGTGGATACTTTCCCGCACGCCAACTATTTCGTCAGAAATGAAACAGCAGATGCTGGACGTCGCGACCCGGCAAGGGTTTGATGTGTCAAAACTTATTTGGGTAAAACAACCCCATTAATGGGTACTGAGCTTCAGCCCAACGATCCCGGCCACAATCAAGGCGAGGCTGGCGATACGCGCCAGACTCGCTGACTCTCCCAGCAGCAGAATGCCGGTGATGGCGGCCCCCACCGCACCAATGCCCGTCCAGACGGCATAAGCCGTTCCCACAGGCAGCGAGCGCATTGCCCAGGATAACAGGACAATACTCACGATCATCGCGGTGACGGTTATGACGCTGGGCGTCAGGCGGGTAAATCCGTGGGTGTACTTGAGACCAATTGCCCATACCACTTCGAGCAGGCCAGCAATAAAAAGAATAATCCAGGACATTTCAGGCTCCTTAACTTAATACAAGTTGGGGCCGTCCCCGGTGAAAGAAACGCTTACGGGTCGTCCCGTAAGGCAGAGATTACGCCCCATATTGTGGTTAGCGTGCTATTTTTTTTCAATCATTTTTTGCTGAACACATTAAGGCAAGAAATAGCCGCAGTATGGCGCGTAGTTCCGGCATTTAGCACTCATCCGACTTCTCTATGATGATGTGCTTTCTGATGGCAGGAAGCCAAACCACTAGCCGACTGCGAATAAAATATGTTCAAAATTCTTTTGATTGACCGTTGTCACTTCACCCGCACAGGGTTTGAAGCATGGCTCAATCATTCCGGTTTGTTCCCGGGACACTACGTTGTGACCGGGTTAAATAATCTGTTCCTTGCCAGGGAGCACATTCTGCAATGGAAACCCACGCTGGTTATCGCCGATCTTTACGGCTTCAGGCAGGATATTCATCATTTTCAGCAGCTTTCGTCGTTGCTGAGCGCCAGTGAACGATTACCGTTTATTTTGCTGCAATCGGGAGAGGACCGCGGCATGACCGACTGGCTCGGACAGTTCCCGGTGTGGTCGTCGCTGTTGAAAAACGCCAGTCTCGAAGAAGTGGCAACGACGATCAACGACGCATTAATCTCACGCGCCAGCGCTGACAGGCCAACGGCGGCGGCCCCCTTGCTGACCCGACAGGAAGAGAAAGTGCTGACATTGTGGATGGACGGTGCGAGCAATCAAAAAATTGCCGCTCACCTGAGTATCAACGGAAAAACGGTGTATACCTATAAACGCAATATCCGCATGAAATTGCATATGGATACGCGTTTTTCTCCGTTCTTATCCCTGCAGGAATCAGAAAGCTGACGGTACGAAACCCGCTGGTCTCGTACCGTATGTTAATTACTGCTGAGCTTTGGTTGCCGCACCAGAGATTGCGCTACCACCTTCAGAAATGTCCTGACCGACGCCACGCGTGGTATTACAGGCTGTTAAGACTGAAGAAAGTACCAGGACTGAAAAGATCGCTGCAATTGTTTTCTTAACCATAATATCTTCCTTTTATAGCCAAAGTTATTTTGTGTATAGCAACTTAAGAATAGACAAGATCCCGCCGGTTGACGGAAAAGGAAGCATTTTTAGGAAAATTAGACGAACTTAGCTGGCGGCGTGAGAAATGATATGACCGAGATCCTGGATATCTTGTCCCATCCCACGGGTGGTGTTACAGCCGGAAAGCAATGCACTGGAAAGCGCTAACAGAAGCAGAATTTTAACGGTACGTTTCATCATCCCTGCCTGCAAAAATCAGGCGCAGCGGGCGCTGCGCCTTCAATCATGACGTAAATTACTTCACGCGGGATACGTATTCGCCGGAGCGGGTATCCACTTTGATCACTTCGCCAGTCTGTACGAACAGTGGAACTTTAACCACTGCGCCGGTAGACAGTTTGGCTGGTTTACCGCCGGTACCTGCGGTATCACCTTTTAGACCTGGATCGGTTTCAACGATTTCCAGTTCAACGAAGTTTGGTGGGGTGACAGCGATAGGCTGGCCGTTCCACAGGGTCACGATGCACTCAGCCTGATCCAGCAGCCATTTAGCGCTATCACCTACCGCTTTCTCATCAGCAGACAGCTGTTCGAAAGTGGAGTTGTTCATGAAATGCCAGAACTCGCCGTCGTTGTACAGATAGGTCAGGTTCATATCAACAACATCAGCGCCTTCAGCGGAGTCAGTAGACTTGAAGGTTTTCTCAACACGGGTACCGGTCAGCAGACGGCGCAGCTTAACGCGTGCGAATGCCTGGCCTTTACCTGGTTTAACGAATTCGCTGGCTTCAACCGCGTACGGTTCGCCGTCCATCATGATTTTAAGACCAGCACGAAAATCGTTGCTATAGTACGTTGCCATAAGGCCCTCTAAATTTGTTAACTGGTAGCTAAGCCACAAAATGGCGCATATTGTAACCCTAAACACCCCGTCCAGAGAAGATTGGTTATCGCAACTTGCCGATGTAATCACCAGTCCTGATGAATTGCTGCGTCTTTTAGACCTCGATCAGCACCCAGAGTTGCTTGCAGGCCGCGAGGCAAAGCGCATTTTCGCCCTGCGCGTTCCCCGTGCGTTTGTGGCGCGAATGGAGAAAGGCAACCCCGACGATCCACTTTTAAAACAAACACTTACTTCGCAGGATGAGTTTGTCACCGCGCCGGGATACAGCACCGATCCGCTGGAAGAGCAGAACAGCGTGGTGCCGGGTTTACTGCACAAGTATCTCAACCGCGCCCTGCTGCTGGTAAAAGGCGGTTGCGCGGTAAATTGTCGTTATTGCTTCCGTCGGCACTTCCCCTATGCCGAAAACCAGGGCAATAAACGCAACTGGCAGGTCGCGCTGGACTATATCGCCGCCCATCCGGAGCTGGATGAGATTATTTTTTCCGGCGGTGACCCGCTGATGGCAAAAGATCATGAGCTGGACTGGCTGCTGACCCAGCTTGAAGCCATTCCGCACATTAAGCGCCTGCGTATTCACAGCCGTTTACCGATTGTCATTCCGGCACGTGTCACTGACGGCCTGGTGTCACGCCTGGAGCAGTCAAGATTGCAGGTGCTGCTGGTGAACCATATCAACCACGCGAACGAAATTGACGATGACTTTCGCGCGGCGATGGCGCGTCTGCGTAAAGCGGGCGTGACGCTGCTGAACCAGAGCGTGCTGCTGCGCGGCGTGAACGACAGCGCCCGCGTGCTGGCTGACCTGAGCAATGCCCTGTTTGATGCGGGCGTGATGCCCTATTACCTGCACGTGCTGGATCGCGTTCAGGGCGCGGCCCATTTCATGGTGACGGATGAAGAAGCCCGGCAGATTATGCGCGAACTGTTAACGCTGGTTTCAGGCTATATGGTGCCGAAGCTGGCACGCGAGATTGGCGGAGAGCCGAGCAAGACGCCGCTGGATTTGCAGCTGCGGCAGTGCTAGCTTCCCCTCACCCTAACCCTCTCCCACAGGGAGAGGGAAAAAGGCCATCAGTTCGGGCACTTGTAGACCTGGCCGTTCATCTGGCTGGCGGTCGGCACGAAGCTGGACAGCATACTCTGCGTTGGGCTGCTCACGCCGTAAATCACGTTACCGCCCATTGCCGCAGCCTGGTTACGCAAGGCATTCGCCGCACCGCGCATCGAGCCACCTTCCTCGCCATGCTGACCTGACATCCAGTTACTTTGCTCACCGGTTGCCGTGCCTAACAGCTGGCATTCACTGCCAGGCTTATCTTCCACAAAGCGAACGCCCTGGCCCGCTGCCGACAGCTCATTGCTGGAGCTACAACCCGCCAGCAGCAATGCTGCCCCTACAATCCCTGCACAGACTTTTACGCGCATGTTATTCCTCGTTTTCAATAAGCTGGACAGTAGTTGTCCGTGTGTAAATCTTATACCTAAAAGATGACCAAAAGAAAAACCCCCGAGCATTTCTGCCCGGGGGTTTTTCACATTCTACGACGTAGAGCGCACGATTACATCATGCCGCCCATACCGCCCATGCCGCCCATGCCAGCAGCACCTAAGTCAGGTGCATCGCCTTTAGGCAGGTCGGTTACCATGCACTCGGTGGTGATCATCAGGCCAGCGACAGATGCCGCGTACTGCAGAGCAGAACGGGTCACTTTCGTTGGATCCAGGATACCGAAGTCGATCATGTTGCCGTATTCTTCAGTTGCTGCGTTGTAACCGTAGTTACCTTCGCCCGCTTTCACGTTGTTCGCAACCACAGATGGCTCTTCACCGGCGTTAGAGACGATCTGACGCAGAGGGGCTTCCATTGCGCGCAGCGCAACTTTGATACCCACGTTCTGATCTTCGTTCTGTGCGGTCAGGCCTGCCAGTTTAGCGGCAACACGCACCAGCGCAACACCACCACCAGCAACCACGCCTTCTTCTACCGCAGCACGGGTCGCATGCAGGGCATCGTCAACGCGTGCTTTTTTCTCTTTCATTTCAACTTCGGTAGCTGCACCGACTTTGATTACCGCAACGCCGCCAGCCAGTTTCGCTACGCGCTCCTGCAGTTTTTCACGGTCGTAATCGGAAGTCGCTTCTTCGATCTGCTTACGGATCTGACCCACGCGGCCCTGAATAGCGGCTTCTTCACCCACACCGTCGATGATGGTGGTGGTGTCTTTGTTGATCACAACGCGTTTCGCCTGGCCCAGGTCTTCCAGGGTCGCTTTTTCCAGCTCCATACCGATCTCTTCAGAGATCACGGTACCGCCGGTCAGGGTTGCGATATCCTGCAGCATCGCTTTACGGCGATCGCCGAAGCCAGGTGCTTTAACAGCAGCCACTTTCACGATGCCGCGCATGGTGTTAACCACCAGGGTCGCCAGCGCTTCGCCTTCAACATCTTCAGCGATGATAACCAGAGGCTTGCCTGCTTTCGCAACGGCTTCCAGTACTGGCAGCATTTCGCGGATGTTGGAGATTTTCTTGTCAGCCAGCAGAATGAACGGGCTTTCCAGCTCAACAGCACCCGTTTCTGGCTTGTTGATGAAGTATGGGGACAGGTAACCGCGGTCGAACTGCATACCTTCAACCACGTCCAGTTCGTCTTCCAGACCGGTACCGTCTTCAACGGTGATCACACCTTCTTTACCGACTTTGTCCATCGCTTCAGCGATCAGTTTACCTACGGTTTCGTCGGAGTTAGCGGAGATAGTACCAACCTGAGCAATGGCTTTAGAGTCAGAGCATGGTACGGACAGTGCTTTCAGCTCTTCAACAGCGGAGGCGACAGCTTTGTCGATACCACGTTTCAGATCCATTGGGTTCATGCCCGCAGCAACGGCTTTCAGACCTTCGGTGATGATTGCCTGCGCCAGTACGGTCGCGGTGGTGGTACCGTCACCAGCAGCGTCGTTTGCTTTAGAGGCAACTTCTTTCACCATCTGCGCGCCCATGTTTTCGAACTTGTCTTCCAGCTCAATTTCACGTGCTACAGAAACACCATCTTTGGTGATGGTTGGCGCGCCGAAGGATTTATCCAGCACTACGTTGCGGCCTTTCGGGCCCAGAGTCACTTTAACTGCATCTGCCAGTACGTTTACGCCGCGGAGCATTTTTACACGAGCGTCGTTACCGAATTTTACGTCTTTAGCTGCCATGTTCTTATTTCCTCAAATTCTCGTGCGTAAATTACGCTTCAACAATTGCCAGAATGTCGCTCTCGGACATGATCAACACTTCTTCATTGTCGATCTTCTCGGATTTCACGCCGTAGCCATCGTTGAAAATTACGATGTCACCAACTTTAACGTCCAGTGGCTGCACAGTTCCGTTTTCCAGGATGCGGCCCTTACCGACAGCGATGATTTCGCCACGCGTTGATTTGGCTGCTGCAGAACCGGTCAGGACGATGCCGCCAGCAGACTTGGTTTCAACTTCTTTACGTTTGACGATCACACGATCATGTAACGGACGAATACTCATTGATAGCTCTCCTTTGAGAAAGTCATTATCAGTTATGGATGACGCCGGCCCGCATGCGGTTTTCCGACTAGTGCCCTGAGAGATGGGGATAGCTTTTTCCCCCTTCAAGGGGGAGTCGAAAAAAAAATTTGCGAAAGTGTTACCATCGCCTCTCTTTTGGTACTGGCAGGGCGATGTGAATGAGTGGACTCAAGCAGGAGCTGGGGCTGGCGCAGGGCGTCGGACTGCTCTCAACCTCCTTGTTAGGTACGGGCGTGTTTGCCGTACCCGCACTGGCGGCTCTGGTGGCTGGAAATAATAGCCTGTGGGCGTGGCCGGCGCTGATTGTATTAGTTTTCCCGATAGCCATTGTGTTTGCCATCCTGGGGCGGCATTTCCCCAGCGCGGGCGGCGTGGCGCACTTTGTCGGACTGGCCTTTGGCCCGCGGCTGCAGCGTGTCACCGGCTGGCTGTTTCTCTCCGTCATTCCGGTTGGCCTACCTGCGGCGTTGCATATTGCGACCGGCTTTGGTCAGGCGCTGTTTGGCTGGCATAACGAGCAGTTATTGCTGGCCGAACTGGGTACGCTGGCGATCGTCTGGTGGGTGGGTTCTCGAGGCGCCAGCTCCAGCGCCAACCTGCAGACGCTGGTTGCGGTGCTGATTGTCGCGCTCGTTGTCGCAATCTGGTGGGCGGGCGATATCACAATAAAGGAAATTCCCTTCCCGGCGCTGACCGACGTCGACCATTCCGAGCTTTTCGCCGCGCTCTCCGTCATGTTCTGGTGTTTTGTTGGCCTGGAGGCCTTTGCCCATCTGGCCTCTGAATTTAAGCAGCCTGAACGTGATTTCCCCCGCGCGCTGATGATAGGCCTGCTGCTGGCAGGTACGGTCTATTGGGCATGTACCGTGCTGGTCTTACACTTCCACGCGTTCGGAGCGGATCTCGCCGCCGCGGCATCGCTGCCGGGTATCGTGGTGGAACTGTTCGGCGTGAAGGCGCTATGGATCGCCTGTGTCATCGGCTATCTCGCCTGTTTTGCCAGCCTCAATATTTATATCCAGAGCTTTGCCCGGCTGGTGTGGTCGCAGGCGCTCGACAAACCTGAGAATCGCCTCGCGCGCCTGTCTAAACGCCAGCTTCCGCTGAATGCCCTGAATACCGTACTGGGCTGCTGCGTGGTGAGCACGCTGTGTATTTACGCACTGAAGATTAATCTGGACGCGCTGATCGTCTACGCCAACGGCATTTTCATCATGATCTACCTGCTGTGCATGCTGGCGGGATGTCGTTTGCTGAAAGGTCGCTATAAAGCTCTGGCGGTCGTCGGGGGTTTGCTTTGCCTGCTGTTGCTGGCGATGGTGGGATGGAAGAGTCTGTACGCGATTATCATGCTGGCAGGGCTGTGGGTGTTTTTGCCGAAGCGCGGTGCGCTCCCGGAGGCCCGGTAGGCGAAGCGCCACCGGGCAACAAAATCACCGATCGTCTTTATGATCTAAACGGTCGTGCTGTTCATCCTTACGCTGATATTCCCCTTCAAAGGTATCGCCCGGCCCGGTGCTGAACCCGCCGCCCGGCATACGGCTAAAGCGCAGATGCGGCAGCAGCTTCATGGTCAGGTGTTTTTGCACCGGCGGCAGAAGCAGCAGCAGGCCGAGGAAGTCAGTGAAGAACCCCGGCAGGATCAGCAGCAGCCCCGCAATAATCAACGACACGCTTTTGATCATCTCTTCCGCCGGGCTTTCCCCTGCGGCCATCTTCTGCTGCATTATCAGGAAATTTTTGAAACCCTGATTACGCACCAGCGACATGCCGATGACGGAGGTGAAAATCACCAGAATCAGCGTCAGCAGGACGCCCAGCACATGGGCAACCTGGATGAAAATGGAAATTTCAATGTAAACATAGAGAAAGAAAGCAATAAACGGTATCCAGCGCACTGGCATCTCCTGTGTGGCAGAGGCCATCGGGCCCCTGTCTGAATGTGTTCGCGACGCGCGTTTGTATGAGATGGTGACGGTTAGCGAAAATTCAATCAGTTTGCACGGATATTTTTTTTGGAAATTTTAAAGCGGTGACCCATTTCACAGATTAATAATTATCATGGAATCGGCTCGATAATAAGTGATCCAGCTTACGGCAATTCGCTATCATCAGCATATGATCTCGAGCATCTGGCTGATTGAGGGAATAATCGTCGGTCAGAAAATATTCAAAACCACATAAATACTGTGTGTTTAGTACAATCCATCGGCAGCTTGAAAAGAAGGTTCACATGTTAAACAACATTCGTATCGAAGAAGACTTGTTGGGTACCAGGGAAGTTCCAGCGGATGCCTACTACGGTGTCCACACTCTGAGAGCGATTGAAAACTTCTACATCAGCAACAGCAAAATCAGCGACATCCCTGAGTTTGTCCGTGGCATGGTGATGGTGAAGAAAGCCGCAGCACTGGCCAACAAAGAGCTGCAAACCATTCCTAAAAGCGCGGCAAATGCGATTATCGCAGCCTGCGATGAAGTGCTGAACAACGGCAAATGCATGGACCAGTTCCCGGTTGACGTCTATCAGGGCGGCGCGGGCACCTCCGTCAACATGAATACCAACGAAGTACTGGCAAACATTGGCCTGGAGCTGATGGGTCACCAGAAAGGTGAATACCAGTACCTGAACCCGAACGATCACGTAAACAAATGCCAGTCTACTAACGACGCCTACCCTACCGGCTTCCGTATCGCGGTGTATGCCTCAGTGGTGAAACTGGTGGATGCGATCAACCAGCTGGGTGATGGCTTCCAGCGTAAAGCGGTTGAGTTCCAGGACATCCTGAAAATGGGTCGTACCCAGCTGCAGGACGCGGTGCCGATGACCCTCGGCCAGGAATTCCACGCGTTTAACGTACTGCTGAACGAAGAGACCAAAAACCTGCTGCGCACCTCCGAGCTGCTGCTGGAAGTGAACCTGGGCGCCACCGCCATCGGTACCCGTCTGAACACCCCGGATGGCTATCAGCAGCTGGCGGTACAGAAGCTGGCTGAAGTCTCTAACCTGCCGGTTGTGCCTGCAGAAGACCTGATTGAAGCCACCTCCGACTGCGGCGCCTACGTCATGGTACACAGCGCCCTGAAACGTCTGGCGGTGAAACTGTCCAAAATCTGTAACGACCTGCGCCTGCTCTCTTCCGGTCCGCGCGCTGGCCTGAATGAAATTAACCTGCCAGAGCTGCAGGCCGGTTCATCCATCATGCCAGCCAAGGTGAACCCGGTGGTGCCAGAAGTGGTGAACCAGGTTTGCTTCAAAGTCATCGGTAACGATACGACCGTGACCATGGCCTCTGAAGCGGGTCAGCTGCAGCTGAACGTGATGGAGCCAGTGATTGGCCAGGCGATGTTTGAATCCATCCACATCCTGACCAACGCCTGCTACAACCTGCTGGAAAAATGCATTAACGGCATCACGGCGAATAAAGAAGTCTGTGAGGGTTATGTCTACAACTCCATCGGGATCGTCACCTACCTCAACCCGTTCATCGGTCACCACAACGGTGATATCGTCGGTAAGATTTGCGCCGAAACCGGTAAGAGCGTACGTGAAGTGGTGCTGGAGCGCGGGCTGTTGACCGAAGCTGAGCTGGACGATATCTTCTCGGCCCAGAACCTGATGCACCCGGCATATAAAGCGAAACGATATACCGATGAAAGCGAACAATAACCGTTCTGGCTAGGCTTCTTAAGGCACGTCACTTGTGACGTGCCTTTTTTCTTTTTAGGCGTTACCTAAATACAACAATTCAATATCAACTTGTTAATAAGCAAGGCAGGTCCTTATGTTTGGAGCAGAACTCGTCATCGTCTTGTTGGCGATTTATTTGGGAGCAAGACTCGGGGGTATCGGCATCGGTTTTGCCGGCGGTCTCGGGGTGCTCGTTCTTACCCTTATCTTTCAGATTAAACCCGGCGCAATCCCGTTCGACGTTATCGAAATCATCATGGCAGTTATTGCCGCTATCGCCGCCATGCAGGTGGCAGGCGGTATGGACTACCTGGTAAGCCTGGCGGAGCGTATGCTGCGCCGCCATCCAAAATACATTACCTTCCTTGCCCCGCTGGTGACCTGGTTTATGACCATTCTCGCCGGTACGGGCCACACCGCCTTCTCTACGCTGCCGGTGATTACCGAAGTGGCGAAAGAGCAGGGTATCCGTCCGTCTCGTCCGCTCTCTATTGCCGTCGTCGCGTCCCAGATTGCGATTACCGCCTCACCGATTTCCGCTGCGGTGGTCTTCTTCGCCGGTATCCTTGAGCCGATGGGCGTGAGCTACCTGACGCTGCTGGCGATCTGTATCCCGGTGACGCTGATCGCGGTGATGATCACTGCCGTGCTGTGTAACTTCCTCGGCGCCGAACTGAAAGACGATCCGGTTTACCAGGAACGCCTTGCCAAGGGTGAAGTGAGGCTGCGCGGCAGCCAGGTCTTCGAGCTGAAGCCGCACGCAAAACGTTCCGTGCTGCTGTTTCTGATCGGTATTGTCGCGGTGATGTTCTACGCGACCGCCATCAGCGACACCGTGGGCCTGATCCAGAACCCGGTCCTGCCGCGTAACGAAGCGATTGTGGTGTTTATGCTGACCATCGCGACGCTGATTAGCATCACCTGTAAAATTGATACCGGCGAAGTGCTGAACGCCAGCACCTTCAAATCCGGTATGAGCGCCTGCGTGTGCGTCCTCGGCGTAGCCTGGCTTGGTGATACCTTCGTGAAAGCGCACATCAGCGACATTCAGACCGTAGCAGGCGACCTGCTGCACAACTACCCGTGGCTGCTGGCGGTGGTGCTGTTCTTTGCCGCTACCCTGCTTTACTCCCAGGCGGCGACCACAAAAGCGTTGATGCCTGCGGCACTGATGCTGGGCGTTACGCCACTGACGGCGATTGCCTCTTTCGCGGCGGTTTCCGCCCTGTTCGTTCTGCCAACCTACCCAACCCTGCTGGCGGCGGTGGAGATGGACGACACCGGCTCAACACGTATCGGTAAGTATGTGTTTAACCACGCGTTCCTGATCCCGGGCGTGGTCGCCATTTCACTTTGCGTGATCCTCGGCTTTATCATTGGCGGCGTGGTGCTGTAAAAGGTGAGTGGTTGTAAAAATAGTTAAAATCGGGCCGCTCTGCGGCCCGTTTCATTAATGACCAACCGCCTTGCGTGATATAGTGAAGCCTTTCGTGATGAGGAGGTCGACTTGTGAACACGCCTGATGCTGTTGTCGTACTGTGTACCGCCCCTGATGAAGCCTCTGCCCAGGATCTCGCCGCCAAAGTGCTGGCCGAAAAACTGGCAGCCTGCGTGACGCTCCTCCCCGGTGCCACCTCCCTTTATTACTGGGAAGGCAAGCTGGAGCAAGAGTACGAAGTCCAGATGTTGCTCAAAACCAATCTGGCGAATCAGCAGGCTCTCCTGGACTGCCTCAAATCTCATCATCCTTACCAAACTCCGGAACTGCTGGTGCTGCCAGTGGTCCACGGCGATAACGACTATCTCTCATGGCTCAACGCTTCCTTACGCTGATCCTGCTGCTGTGCAGCACGTCAGCTTTTGCCGGGTTGTTTGACGCGCCCGGCCGTTCGAACTTTATTCCTGCCGACCAGGCGTTCGTTTTCGACTTTCAGCAAAACCAGCACGATCTCAATCTTACCTGGCAGGTGAAAGAGGGCTATTACCTCTACCGCAAGCAGGTGAGCATTACCCCTGCTAAGGCAAACGTAGGCGCATTACAGTTGCCCGCAGGCGAGTGGCACGAGGACGAGTTCTACGGCAAGAGTGAAATCTACCGCCAGCGCTTAAGCGTGCCCGTGACGGTGAATCAGGCCGATAAAGGTGCAACGCTGACGGTGACCTACCAGGGGTGCGCGGACGCGGGATTCTGCTATCCGCCGGAAACGAAAGTCGTGCCGCTTAGCGAAGTGAAAGCGACTGCTGCTGTAACGCCGGTCCCCTCTGTTGAGAAAACCAACGACAGAGCTGACCTTCCATTCTCAGCGTTGTGGGCTTTACTGATTGGTATCGGCATTGCCTTTACGCCGTGCGTGTTGCCGATGTATCCGCTCATCTCTGGCATCGTGCTGGGCGGCAAACAGCGTCTTTCTACCGCCCGCGCGCTGCTGCTGGCTTTTATATACGTGCAGGGAATGGCGCTAACCTACACGGCGCTCGGCCTCGTGGTTGCCGCTGCCGGGTTACAGTTCCAGGCCGCACTGCAGCATCCTTACGTCCTTATTGGCCTGTCGGCGGTCTTCATCCTGCTGGCACTGTCGATGTTCGGCCTGTTTACCCTGCAGCTACCGTCGGCTTTGCAGACTCGCTTAACGCTGATGAGCAACCGTCAGCAGGGCGGCTCCGCAGGCGGCGTGTTCGCGATGGGTGCCATTGCTGGGCTGATATGCTCTCCCTGCACCACCGCGCCGCTGAGCGCCATCCTGCTCTATATCGCCCAGAGCGGTAACATGTGGCTCGGCGGCGGAACGTTGTACCTGTATGCCCTGGGCATGGGCCTGCCGCTGATTCTGGTCACGGTTTTCGGTAATCGACTTCTGCCGAAGAGCGGCCCGTGGATGGAGACGGTGAAAACCGCATTTGGCTTTGTCATCCTCGCGCTGCCGGTGTTCCTCCTTGAGCGTATCATCGGCGACGCCTGGGGTTTGCGCCTGTGGGCGATGCTCGGCGTAGCGTTCTTTACATGGGCGTTTATCGTCAGCCTGGAGGCGAAGAAGCCATGGATGCGCCTGGTGCAAATCCTGCTGCTGGCTGCCGCGCTGGTGAGCGTACGCCCTCTGCAGGACTGGGCGTTCGGCACACTGGTGGGTCAGATGCAAGCGCATCTGAACTTCACCCAGATTAAAAACGTGGATGAACTTAATAGCGCCCTGGCAGAGGCGAAAGGCAAACCGGTGATGCTCGATCTCTATGCCGACTGGTGTGTCGCCTGCAAAGAGTTTGAAAAATATACTTTTAGCGATCCACAGGTGCAAAGCGCCCTGAAAGAGACCGTTTTGCTCCAGGCTAACGTGACCGCCAATAATGCGCAGGATAAGGCTCTGCTGAAGCAGCTTAACGTACTCGGGCTGCCAACCATTCTGTTCTTCAATCAACAGGGCCATGAGCAGCCTGAGCAGCGTGTAACCGGGTTTATGGATGCTGCTGCATTTAGCGCGCATTTGCGCAATCGCCAACCGTAAACAACACTTTAAACGGGACAAACCGTTGGGAATAGCGGAGGAGATAACCGTGCAACGTGAAGACGTACTGGGACAAGCCCTGCAACTACTTGAGATTCAAGGGATCGCCAGCACCACGCTTGAGATGGTAGCCGACCGTATCGATTATCCTCTGGATGAACTTAAGCGCTTCTGGCCGGATAAAGAGGCGCTACTCTATGATGCCCTGCGCTATCTCAGCCAGCAGGTTGATATCTGGCGCAGACAGCTGATGCTGAATGAAGAACTGACCGCGGAGCAAAAGCTGCTGGCGCGCTATACCGCGCTGACGGAATGCGTCAGCAACAACCGCTACCCGGGTTGTCTGTTCATCGCCGCCTGCACTTATTTTCCCGACCCAGGCCATCCTATCCACCAGTTGGCGGAGCAGCAAAAACGGGCGGCGCATGACTTCACCCACGAGCTGCTGACCACGCTGGAAGTCGATGACCCTGCGATGGTGGCTAAACAGATGGAGCTGGTGCTGGAAGGTTGCCTCAGCCGCATGCTGGTGAACCGTAGCCAGGCAGATGTGGATACGGCGCACCGCCTGGCGGAAGATATTCTACGCTTTGCCCAATGCAGAATGGGTGGAGCGCTGACCTAAGCCAGCATGCCCGCCCAGGCGGAGATGAGCAGACACAGCGCCATCAGGCGCTGAAACCGCACCATCGCCACGGTGGTGCGAAAAATTCGGTTCACCGCTTTACCCAGCCACGCCCAGCACATCAAACAGGCTATCGAGATCAGCAGAAACCATAGCGCCATTAGCGCAATATCCCGCAATGCATGGTCGCCAGCTGGGGCAAACAGGCTGACGACGGCCAGCGCCATCATCCAGGTTTTGGGGTTCACGATCTGCAGCAGCGCCGCCGCCCGAGCGGTGAATCGGATACGGTGCTCAGCGGAGAGACGGGCAGCCGGGGCGCGAAACAGCTGCCAGCTCATCCAGCTTAGCCACAGCACGCCTGTCCAGCTCATTATCTGACGTATCAAAGGGTACTGACGCAGCACTTCCCCCGCGCCCGCGCCGGATACCAGCACGATCGCACTGGCCGCGATACACCCGCCCAGAATAGCAGGTACGGTATTTTTTACGCCAAAGTGCTGGCTGTTCGTCAGCACGAGAATATTGGTCGGCCCCGGCGTAATGGAAGCGACAAATGCGAACAACAGAAAGGGTATCAAACTCACAGGTGGCTCCTTTTTATTAGAGCCATGAATGTGCCGTTATTTTTTGGAAACGTCTGGAAGGTTTGTGCACAACCGTCGGTAGTGTGCAGGAGAGATGCGGTAAGCACGCTGAAACCAACGCCTCAGATGGCTTTGATCGGCAAATCCCACTGCGGCAGCCACATCAACGGGCTGGTCGCCGCGCGCCAGCAGCTGTCGGGCCTTTGCCAGACGAAGCTGAATAAGCCATGCGTGTGGCGCCAGGTTGAACTCGCGCTTAAAACAGCGCGTCAGGGTAAAGCGATCTGTGCCCGTCTCGCGAGCAAGGTCTGACAGCCCCACGTTCTCACTGATATGGGCATAGAGATAGTCGCGCGCACGATGCGCCACGGCAGCGCTTTGTAACTGCGACGGCAGTTTCTTACGCCAGTGGCAGTGGGCGGTGATCCGGGAGAGCAGATTATCCATTGTGCTCTGCTGAACGATTTTTATCTCGTCATTATGCAGGGTAGAGAATGTCTCACCGATAGCGCGCACCAGCTGCGGCTCCCGCGTCAGCGTTTGGGCAAAGTGGAGTGAATAACTCCCTGGAGTAGATTCGTAAAGCCCCTGTAGCGCACGGGTAAGCCAGTGCTCATCAAGATAGAAGGTCAAATAGGTAAAGCCGCCCTCTACAGGCGCATCACCGTCGTGGATCTCGCCAGGCTCGAGGAGAAATGCGTCGCCCGGCTGGCTACGATGACGCTCACGGCGGCAGTGAAACTGCTGCGTGCCAGAGAGGGTTATCCCTACCAGATAGCTATCGTGCCAGTGCGGATCAAAGGCATGCCCTTCGAAATGCGCTTTAATCGTCTCAATACCCGTATCTGCATGCTGACGCAGTTCAAGCCAGTCATTTGCCATACTGCCCTCCTCTTGCTATCAGCATTGCCGTATTACACTGGTTATGTCTGGAAGATTTGTGCATTTTCACGGCGAAAGCGGACAGATTGCCGCAAACTTAAGCAGTTGAACAGCTTTTCCCGAAATAATGTTGACGATCGAGCGTGATTGCGGTTTAATGCGCTCCGTTGCCCGGATAGCTCAGTCGGTAGAGCAGGGGATTGAAAATCCCCGT
>NZ_JUMS01000034.1:0-5435 GCF_001059415.1 Enterobacter sp. 940_PEND | reverse complement strand
GGGCATTATCTGAACATAAAACACTATCAGTAAGTTGGAGTCATTACCGCATTTATCCTTACATCCTTTTGTACAAAAGAGGGTTATTTACCTCAAGGTGCTCCAACGTCACCCGCCTTATCTAATCTTGTTTGTTTAAGACTTGATCACCGTTTGTCTACGTATTGTAAAAAACGTGCATTAACATATACACGTTATGCTGATGATCTTTGCATATCAGGAAACAAGATTTTAATTTTACAGAAGTCCTCCTATTTAATAAAAGAAATAATTAGCGACGAAGGTTTTACTATAAACTCAAAAAAAGAAAAATTTCTTGGGCCTAAAGTTCGTCGAGAAGTTACAGGATTAACCGTCACACCTAAAATAACCATTAGCAAAAAAGATTATTGTGTCTACAGGAAAAGAATTTACGATTTAGTAAGAAATGAAGTTTCAAACAAACATGAAATCATAAAAGGCATATTATCCTTTGTCAGAAGTATTGATAAAGAAAAAGAAAAGAAACTTTCTACATTCTACCTTAAGCAAATATCCATTATTGGTGAGGATTAATATTAATTGAGGCCAACTTAATGGCCTCTCAACTTATATTCAACTAATACGATTGAGAACCATGTAAGCTGGCTCGCACATGCTACCGCGTTCCTGTAACCAGTAATAATCCAGATCTGCAACCCTGTCATTCAGTCCTGAATCCACACGGTTGATCTGTAACCGTAGTCCTATAGTGTCTTTATAGGACAGACCTGATTTAATAATGTATTTGTACTTAACCCCGCCTTCCTCTTCAAATGACCTCAGATAAGGTGTCATTTGTTCCTGAATTTCCTTTAAGCAAACAACCTCGTTATTAAAAGAAAATGGCTTTTCTATTTTCCCATCAGGTACAGCAGCCATTACATTAAAAGTACTGACAAACAGAAGGGCCGCAATAGTCGTATTTTTCATTTTAATTTTCCTTACTGAAGATCAACGTTTAATACTTCGCCAGTATCAGCATTATAGGTACAGGAATACTGAATGTTTTTAAACGCACCAAACCCATTTTGGGCCTGTGCCCGATGCCCGTAAAGAGTCACTAATTTTCTGTCTTTATCGAACCAACTAAGGTTTGAGAATTTTGCCTCAGTAATTCCATCAGTCCACTTAAAATCGTACTTTGCAGAATCTTCGACAGCTTTTTCACATACATATTCCCCTCGTTCATGTTTCGATATATAGCATTCGGGATTATCACTACGCATGCATTCAATCTCTTCCTCTTTTGCCTTTTGTTCCTTCTCTGCTGCAAGAACTGCATCCTGAGCGGCTTTTGCTTCTGCTTTAGCTTTCTGCTCTGCCTGGTATTTTGCATAATCAGCAGTATTGGTAATGTTATTTTCACGGGCGTGAGAAAACTCTCTGCCGTCCTTAAAACCGAGTTTTTGTGCACTCGCTTCATCACTCGAGGAACGGGCTGCACTTGCCGTGATAGCAAGTCCGATAATCAGTACAGGAACCGTATAGTTATTGACGAATTTATAAGGTAAGTACTTCTCTTTAAGCGTACCGGAACCCATAACAGCCCAGCCGATCGCGGCAGTACTTGCCAATAGCTGGCACAATCCAGCGACAATAAGCATTATGACTGACCAGAAACCAGTTCCGACTGCGAAAAGATCACCAAATTTCTCCATTGACGCAAGGAATAAAAATACTCCCCAAATGCAATAAACTCCTATTTTTAAAAATTTATTCACTGTAATTATCCTTTAAAATTTTTCCAAGTCAGATGGTTCGTTCCATTTTGATAATCGGCAATAATTCGTTTGACTTTAGGTATTTCTCTCAAAAGAAATCCTCCCAAAGTCTATAGATAATCAGTTGTACCACTCTCACTGTTTGTGGCTCCTTTCAGGCCAAAAAGTACGGATTTGGAACCATCCGTATTCAGGTACGCAAGAGTAACACGTACACATAACATCGATCGATATTAACGATCAATATTGTATAAATTGATCGTTTAAATCTATCAACAACTATTAATTCAAGACAAATCAATAGGTAAAATCGATCAAGCGGATTCGTGATTCGTGAAATGAGTTATGTGTCTGATTTCAGTACGATGAATACTTGTTATCCCATCATTCAAACGCTCTTAAAACATTGCTACGCCGTTTTATGGGATTTTGTACGTCGCTGTTATGCAAGTAATGAAAACGCGTTCAGGGGGTTCCTGTGCGTTTTGTCGGGAACACCATCATGAAGGGGGACAGATCGGATCGGGGTCGCTTCGCTCTGTACAGTACTGATAGTGCTTTTCCAGTAACTGAAACTGCGGATACCCCACTAAGTACACAAAGGAATCAGTAGTATAATAAGTAATGAAATAACAGAAAGTTATGTACGTACTGACAAAACAATAATCGTGTATATAACAATTAGATAACTATCAAGTACTCACTGCATGATCACTCTTACTAACTACCCGAATAAGTTTGCTTCGCTCATGGCTTCAAGCAGTTAACTCGCTTTTGTCCTTGATTGATGTCCGTCAATGCGGCAGGGCGACCTATTCATTTTGTAATTGTCTTCGCAATCAGTATAAAGACAAACACATGAGCGAAGCTCTGTTGGTTCAGTACTGAAATACCTTGTGAAGTAATGGCTTTAGCCTTCCAATCCCTTGACTTTCTAACTCCGAAAGTTGCTTTCTCCCCAGGTAGTATGAATTCCGTAGGACAGTATTTCTTACCGACCAAAGGGAGAAACAAACGGGTGTTTTTTTGAGGGGTTTCTGAAGGAAATCACGAAAAAAAAGCAAGTTTCTAACCAATATGAATTTTTAAGGACTTTGCGAGGTACGAGCGAAGGCCTTCAAACTTTAAATTCGTGCCGCTGCTCATCTATGTAAGTTTCTTCTTAAAAAACATCTTGATGGTTTATCTTTATAAGGTGGCCTATCCTCTCCATGCGGCATTATAAGCGGGTTTTCATTCACTAATAGGCCACCACCTCAAGATACTTTTAGGTCTTTTTTTTCTTAAGATAATCAATTATTAATTTCTTATCAATACCTTTCTTTATTAAATCATCAAGGTACTGTTTTATACTATCATCCAGTACTGGAACATTGATTTTCATTTCTAATAGTTTTGAAGCATCTCTTGCTGCTTTTCCGTAGTTCTTTATACTTGTAGAACCTAATAATTCAAACCCTTCAAAATCACTACTGTAATACTTTAGAAATTGTATATTCACAAAACCATCAGAATCATATCTATTTGAATGAATATATTTTATTTCATTATGTTCTAATTTACCTCTTAACTGATTCAGTAGTATTTCTAGCCTGAAATCATTAATGCATTTACCTACCTCTGTATTCGTTAGATCTGGAACTCTCTTCAATGCTTCAAATAGATATAATGAATTTCCACCTTTAGCATTATGAAATTTATCCTTATCAGTTACGGATTCAACAACTGCCTTAACCTTCTTTGGAGTTCTTTTATTATATGACTTATCTTTCAGATAATTCATTACATTTCTGTTGTCGTGTGTTTTTAAGCGTGGTGCCATTTTTATACTTCCTTTTATTGATTATTGTTTTGGTTCTAGTTAAGGAAATATAAATAATAATACTTCCTTGTTTTTACGCTTCATTTAGAAAGGTCAGATGCTGCAATGTCTGACCTTTTGTCGTTTTAGTCATTAGTATTTAGGTGCTGTATTTTTAATTGAATGAGGATTCTTTTCATTAACCATTACGACACTCATATTTTCAGTCTCGTGCATTTTGTTAACAATCCATCACTTTCACCTTTAAAATATATTCAAATAAAATAGTTGCTGAAGTGGACTATTACTCTCTGTATAAGCAATCTGTATATAATACAACCAAGAACATCAAATCATTACATCTAAGATTGCTATCTTTCGGCACTGGTTTGTAGTAACAATTAGTGCATAAGTGATATATTATTGTAAATAGGAATTAATGGCTATAAAAAATCACCACCGCTTTACACTATCAAAGCGGCGTGATTAAACACTAAAGAAGTGAATTTAAATTGTATTACATATAATTCATTCGTCCCATTTTTTCATCATGAAAAAATCATATTGGTTAGATGCGGTCAATAACTTGTTTCATTTGAAAAGTGGTTGTTTACTTCGATATGTTCTATCTGTCATTGTTCGATGAGCATGTCCAAGTATCGAGAATCTTATATGGTCTGGTACTTCTTGAAGATCTCTCAATCGATCTGACAAGCCATATCTATAGTCATGTGCTGTATGTTTCATGCCTACTTTTTTGAAAGCCTTGCTTACGGCATTACTTGCAGATGAATTATTAACCCAATGATATATTGGTTTCTCTTCCCATATACCAGCTTTAAGAAGACTATCACTTAAAGGTATATCGCGAATTGACTCATTATTCTTAACGGTTTTAGTACCAGCATCATTAATGCTGATACATTTGATGAGTATTCCTTGGTCTTCTTTCTCAATATAATCATTTGAAGAGATTTGGATCGCCTCACCGATACGTACTCCTGTGTAAAAAAGTAGATTTAGTAACCACCATAAGGATCTGGTATTGACAACATGCTCAGAAGAAATTATTTTTTGATGCTCCCTTAATGAAACACCCGTTTTAACACTCACATTTTCAACATTCTTATAGTTCATCCCCAAAAAAGGATTCTTCGCGATGTAATCGCGTTGCTTCATAGCGAAATTGAACATAGCAGAAACCTTAATGATGGCATCTTGTCTGGATCGAGGTGACTTACCCGACTTATCAAGAAACTTTTTATAAGTACTCACCGTCTTTTTCGTAACTGAATCTACTGGGATATCCCCACACCATTCCAGGAAACCATTTACCGTTCTCTCATTAAGCACTTTGGTACTCTTCGCCCAATCAGAACTCATCTCCTCAAGCCACTCATTAAGTACTGATGACAAGAGAGGGGAAATGCTCTTTTCTTGTATTACTGGATGCGGCGAGACATGACATACAGAGACGGCGGATAAAAATTCATCCTCTATTTGCTTATCTCTGGCCTTTAGAAGCGTTTCACGAATCAATAGTGGATTTGTATTCCCCATTAGCTGAGAGAGCCTTATAAAGGCTTCAGTGAGCTTTACAGCACGATACTGAGCCACACTTCTGTCCTGGGTGCGTAGGCTAACCCGAAGAAGTTTCCCAGCTAATCGACGCTGCCACATAAAAGAGCGTTCAGAGGAAGCTGTTCTGTCTAAGAAACGAACATTTCGCTGTATAAAGATTGGATAAAGATCTGGTAAAGATTGCATGAAAACCCTCTTCAAATGAGAATGGTTCCCATCAATTCCCAAACACAACACTTAACGGTACTTAAGCGTCAAAAATGTGACCTCTGGCAGATTTACATCTCTTTACGCTATACTACCCGCTGAAA